>JAEWWF010000182.1 GCA_023396465.1 Pseudomonadota bacterium | reverse complement strand
GTCCATGGCGGGGTGATCCTGGGTGTGCCGAGTCTACCAGCCCATGGCGCGCTGGCGGGCGAGCAGGTGGGTGGCCTTGCGGGTATAGGCATGGGCATCGGCCAGCGTCTTGACTCCGGCGGCGTCGAGCAGCGGCAGCAGGCGGACGTATAGCTCAGCCGTCACCAGCGCATCGCCGAGGGCGGTATGGCGCCCGTGGACATCGACTCCGAGGCGCTGACACAACGTCTCCAGGTTGAGGTCGGTCATGTCGGGGAACAGCAGGCCGGCGAGCAGCAGGGTATCGAGCTGCGGCGGGGCCGGAGCCGGCAGACCGGCGAGAGCGCATTCCCGCCGCAGCAGCGCCAGATCGAAGCCGATGTTGTGGCCGACCAGCACCGCCCCGCGCAGCAGCGGCTCCAGCGCCGGCCAGGCGTCGGCGAAGGGCGGGGCGTCGGCGGCCACTTCGTCGGTGATGCCGTGGATGGCGGCGGCGCTCGCCGGAATGGGAATGCCGGGGTTCACCAGCCGGTCGATGTTGGCGATATGGAAGATGCGGGTGCCGTGGACCCGCACTCCGCCCACCGAGACGATGCGGTCGCGGTGGATGTCGAGGCCGGTCGTCTCGCTGTCGAACACGAACACGGGTAGGTCGAACAGCGGCGTGTCGTCGGCGGCCGCTGCCTCGGGCAGGCTGTCGAGCAGGGACAGGTCGTGCTGGATGACGCCGTCGCGCGCCGCCAAGCGCACCGTGCGGGCGGATAGCGGCGTGGCGGTGATGCGGACGACGAAGCCGCTGTGGCCGGTCAGGTGATGCACGCGGGCCAGCCACGGTTGGCCGTCGACGCCGCGCAAGGTGACATCGACGGCGCCGCCGCGGTGGGCCTCGGCATCGGCCATGGCAGCCACCAGATCATCGCGCTCCAGGGCGGCGAAGGCCGACGATCCGACGCGGATCGGCTCGGCGCCCAGCAATACGCGGGCGGCGGTGTTGGACAGGCTGACCTGGCCCTGGTCGGTGACCACCAAAATGCCTTCCTCCAGCGTCGCCAGGACCGCTGTCAGGCGCTCGTCGGGAGTGGCGGAAGGGAACAGGCGGCGCAGGATGAGGGTCTCCACCGCCTCGCGCACCCGTGACACCTCGTCCACCCGCAGATCCTCGCGCGGCGGCGGCAGGCGGCCGTCGGGGCTGACGGAGGCCACCAGCACCGCCGCCCGCAGCCGCTCCAGGTCATCGAAGTGGCTGTCGAGCACGCCGTAGCAGATCCATAGGCCGGTGATGCTGGCGAACGCGAGGGCGAGCATGACCGTCACCGCCATGTCGATGGAGCCATCGTCCAGTCGGGCGGCGCCGACCTCGAACAGCTTCCAGATGGCCCCGGCCACCACCAGCACGATGGTCAGGGCGACCACCGTGAAGGTGAGGACCAGAATACGGCGCGTTTCCCCCCTATGGCCCATGATGCGCCCCGCCGCCTCAACCAACGCGGGCGAGCGGCGGATCGGCGGTAGCGCGCAGCAGCGCCCCGGCGACGGCGGCGGCATCGACCCGGCCCACCAGGGTATCGTGGAAGGTGGTCACCCATAGCCGGAACGAGGCATCAAGGATGGCGTGGTCGTTGCGGCGCATGGCCTCCGGCACCGGCAGGCGGTCGTAAAGCGCCTGCCAGCCGGGCCGCGTCACCACCGTCAGCGGTTGTGGCGGCGCGGCCTGGGCCTCCTTCAGCCGGGTGGGGAAGGCGTTCAGCACATCGGCCCAGTTTCTCCGGTGGGCGGGCAGGCCGAGGGCTTTCAGGGCCCCCCGGTGGATGGCGCACAGCGCCGCGTGCAGGTGCGGGTCGGCCGGCGGCGCGTGCGGCCGCAGGTGATGCTCGGCCAGGACCAGCAGGTCGCCCAGCAGCACGGCGCTGCCCTCGTAGCGGCAGACGTCCATGGCGGCGATGAAGGGGGCCTCCGTCACCAGTGCCTCGGCGGAGCGGCCGGCGCGCTTGCGGACGTAGCCATAGGCGAATTTCTGTGCCGTGAAGACCGCCTGTTCCGCCATGAAGTCGCGAAAGCCGACGGTGTCGGTGATGGGGCGCTGGCGCAGGCGCAGGACATCAAGAAGGCGCATCGGGCAATCCCTTCCGGCCGGAGGGGGTGAGGACTCTGATTGTGCATCAGCGAAATAAACGGGCCGTCATATTACGCATCCGCACAAGCGTGAACTTGGTGTCGAGTTATGTGGTGTGAGGATATTGGCTTTGCAATCACACTGGACTACGACATGCGGCGCAAAACAATCTTGCGAATATGGAGCTTGTCTTGTAGTACCATTTTTGAGGACTCCCGTCGCCGCTTTCAAGGCCGAGTTTCGCGATCAGCCTTAAGACGCCCCGCTGACTGCGGGGAGGCGCTGCTAAACCGAAGGTGCCGATGTCATGCCTCTGTGCCGCAGTCGGGCATGTCGGGGCGGGAGAGGACGGGGCCGTGCCATGGCCGGTCCAGTCAACGGCGTATCGAAGCAAGAACAAGGGGCTTGCAGGCCCCGCTGTTTCAGGGTGAACGCATAATCGCTCGCCACGCCACAAGGCAGGGAGGTTCAACAATGACCGATCTATCGGCAGAGCAGGCGCGGGCTCATTGGTCCCGTACCCGCGGCCTGATGTGGACCGTGCTGGTTCTCTGGTTCGTCTTCAGCTTCGGCATCCACATTTTCGTTTCGGCACTCAACGAAATCGTCATCTTCGGCTTTCCGCTGGGCTTCTACATGGCCGCCCAGGGTTCGCTGCTGGCCTTCGTCATCCTGATTTTCTGGTACGCGGGACGGCAGAACGCCATCGACGAGGAATACGGAGTTTCCGAGGACTGACCGGTAACCGAGGAGTGTCGTTCTATGAAAGGCAATTTCGTGGACAACCTCGGCAAGATCTACGGGATCTATACCGGGGGATTCATCGGATTCGTCATCTTCCTGGCGATCCTTGAACAGGTTGGGGTTCCCAACCGCATCATCGGCTATGCCTTCGTTTTCCTGACCATTGCCGTCTATGCCGCCATCGGCATCATGTCGCGCACCGCCCAGGTATCCGAATACTATGTGGCGGGGCGGCAGGTTCCTGCTGTCTATAACGGCATGGCAACCGGGTCCGACTGGATGTCCGGCGCTTCTTTCGTCGGTCTGGCCGGCACCTTTTACACGCTTGGCTATGATGGCCTTGCCTTCGCGCTTGGCTGGACCGGCGGATTCGTGCTGGTGGCGGTGCTGCTGGCGCCGTATCTGCGCAAGTTCGGCGCCTATACCATTCCCGACTTCCTGGGCGCCCGTTACGGCGGCAACCTGGCGCGGGTGATCGGCATCATCGTGCTGTTCTGCTGCTCGTTCACCTATGTGACGGCGCAGATCTACGCCACCGGCATCATTGCCAGCCGTTTTCTCGGCATGCCGTTCGAGATCGCCGTCTTCGTCGGTCTGGTCGGCATTCTGGTGTGTTCCATGCTGGGTGGCATGCGGGCGGTGACCTGGACCCAGGTGGCCCAGTACATCATCCTCATCATCGCCTATCTGGTGCCCGTGGTGATCTTGTCGGCGCAGGTGACGGGCGTGCCCATCCCGCAGCTGATGTACGGTCAGGTGTTGCAGGACATCGCGGTGCTGGAGCAGACCAAGCCCGGCATCATGGAAACGGTGAAGCCGCACTTCATGCCCTTCACCAACTACGACCCGCTCAACTTCTTCGGGCTGATCTTCTGTCTGATGGTGGGGACGGCATCGCTGCCGCATGTGCTGATGCGCTTCTTCACCACCCCGAGCGTGCGCGAGGCGCGGCGGTCGGTGGGCTGGTCGCTGCTGTTCATCTTTTTCCTGTACTTCACGGCGCCGGCCTATGCCGCCTTTGCCAAGTATGAGGTCTATAACAACGTCATCGGCCTCGCCATCGCCGACTTGCCGCGGTGGGTGTCCATCTGGACCGAGGTTGGACTGGTGAGCGTCGCCGATGCCAATGGCGACGGCATCCTGCAACTGGCGGAACTGCGTCTTGGCACCGACGCCATCGTGCTGGCGACGCCGGAAATCGCCGGCCTGCCTTATGTCATCGCCGGCCTGGTGGCGGCTGGCGGTCTGGCGGCGGCGCTGTCGACGGCGGACGGTCTGCTGTTGGCCATCGCCAATGCGCTGTCGCACGACATCTACTACCGCATGATCAACCCGCACGCCGACACCAAGCGGCGGCTGGTGATCGCGCGGACGCTGCTGATGGTGGTGGCGATCTTCGCCGCCTGGCTGGCGTCCACCAGACCGTCGGACATCCTGTCGATGGTGGCATGGGCCTTTTCCATCGCCGCGTCGGGACTGTTCTCGGCGCTGGTGCTGGGAGTGTGGTGGAAACGCTGCACTTCGGCCGGGGCCATCGCCGGCATGATCGCCGGGTTCGGGGTGTGCATGATCTATCTCATCGGCACCCAATACGGCGGCATGGAGAAGTGGTGGGGAGTGAACAACATCTCGGCGGGGCTGTTCGGCATTCCCGTGGCCTTCGCGGTGACCGTGGTCGTCAGCCTGATGACCAAGGCGCCGTCGCGTGAGATGCAGGAGTTCATCGACGCCATCCGCATTCCCAGGGGCGACGCCATCATGGACAAGCGCGACGCCGCGCTTGGGCATTGATCGCAGAAGCGTCCCACGTCACGCGACAGACTAACGGGGTGCGGCAATCGCCGCACCCCGCCTTGTTTCTGGTATGATCGGCCCCTGACCTTCCGGCCGCGGAGTTCCGGCATCCCATGCTTGATCCGTTCTTCCTGCGCTATTGGTACTATCTGATCCCCACCTATATCCTTGCCGCCCTCGCCTGGACCCTGGTCGGGCGGTTCGTGCTTGGGTTCTTCGTGGCGAAGGATAGCCCTAACTACATCATGCGCTTCTTCCGCCGCCTGACCGATCCGGTGATCCGCCTGTTGGCGCCGGTGACGCCGGGGTTCCTGCACCCGCTGTTCATCCCGCTCTATGCCGCCTTCTGGATGTTCGCGCTCCGAGTCGTCTTCCATATCGTCCTGGTGCTGATGGGGGCAGCACCCGAACTGGCCCCCTATCTGGAAACGCCGCCGCAGCCCGTTCAATGACTTGCCGGACAGCTTGAACCACTGCTGCCGCCATTCGTTGGAAAGTCGTGCCAGCGGTATGGCCTCGGGTATACTGCGGCGCAGCATTCCAAACTGCGAGACCTTGCCATGACTTCATCTGCGTGCGCCCTGGAGGCGGTCGAGCGCGCGGCGGCCGTCAGCGTCGGTCGGGCCACCGCCTTTTCCGCTCTCGGCATCTGCTGCCTGATGATCGCCTTGAGTTTCAATCTGCCCATGGCCACCCAGGCCGGTGCCGTGCTCGGCCTGATGACCAGCATTGTCCTGTGGATGCGGGGCAGCCGGGCCCACGCCGTCAATCCGCGCGAGACCGAGACCTGGATGATGCTGCGTCAGGATCAGCGGCCGCCGAAGGAGATCGCCCAGCGGGTGATCGGCCGGGCGCTGCGGCAGGCCTATTTCCGCTACGCCCGCCTCGCCGTCGTCACCACGCTCAGCCTGTGGGGGATGAGCGTGGCGGTAAGACTTGTGCTGTAGGCGACGGCACGCGCGGCCCGCCGCCGGGGCGCGGAGCGGCGGCGGTCCCCGCTCCGGCAGCCCCCAGTCGGGCGAGGCGCAGCGGCTGGGCCGCCTCGAAGGCGGTGATGTAGTCGCGCACCAGCGGCACCGCTTCCTGATGCCGCGCCAGTTGGATCTGGAAGATCATGTGGCTTTCGTGGCGAAAGGCCATTTCCGAGGCCACCAGATAGAACTCCCACATGCGGCAGAACCGTTCATCATACAGGGCCTTGGCCTTGTCGCGGTTGGCCTGGAAGCGCAGATGCCAATGGCGCAGGGTCTCGGCGTAATGCAGGCGAAGCATCTCTATGTCGCAGGGGATGAGGTGCTCGTGCTCGATGGCCGCCATCACCTCCGACAGGGCGGGGGAGTAGCCGCCAGGGAAGATGTACTTGCGGACCCAGGCATTGGTGCCGCCGGGCGGTTCCGGTCGGCCGATGGTATGCAGCAGGGCGACCCCGTCAGGCTTCAGCAGTCCGCGTACCTTGGCGAAAAACTCGCGGTAGTGACGGGCACCGACGTGCTCGAACATGCCGACCGAGACGATGCGGTCGAACTGGTCCTCCACCAGCCGGTAATCGAGCAGGTGGAAATCCACGCGATGCTCCAGCGCTTCCTCCGCGGCACGGCGGCGGGCGATGGTCAGTTGTTCGCGCGACAGGGTCACGCCGGTGACCTTGACGCCGAATTCCCGTGCCAGATACAGCGCCGTGCCGCCCCAGCCGCATCCGATGTCGAGCACCCGCATGCCCGGCTCCAGCAACAGCTTGGCGGCGATGTGGCGCTTCTTGGCTTCCTGCGCGACATCCAGGCTTTCCAGGCCGGTGGGGAAGTAGGCGCAGGAATACTGGCGGTCCTGATCGAGGAACAGGTCGTACAACGCGCCTGACAGGTCGTAGTGATGGGCGACGTTCTTGCGCGCCACATCGACGGGATTGTGTTGGTGGACCCAGCGCAGCCAGCCGTTCATGCGGTCTTGCAGCCGCAGCAGCCAATGGCCGCCGCCCCTGTACATGTTGTACATGAGCAGGCTGAGAACGTCGTGCAGGGTGCCCTGTTCGATCTCGATGCCGCCATTCATGTAGCCCTCGCCGAACGACAGCGAGGGATTGACGACAAGGCGGGTGTGCAGGCGCCGGTCGGTCAGGCGCAGGCGGACCGGGGCGGGGTGCTGATCGGGGGGCACGTCCGGGAGGGGGCGCCCCCCGAAGCGGTGACTTTCCCCGGTGGCGTCGATGAGCACCATATCGCCGTAGGTGACAAGGTTCCGCAACATGCTCGCCAGCAGCATGGCTTCTCCCTCTTGCCGTTGTGTTCCCGTGGCCCAGGTCGAGTAATACGATCAACTTTTCATACTGGGATGGCG
>JAEWWF010000123.1 GCA_023396465.1 Pseudomonadota bacterium | reverse complement strand
GGCGAGGCTTGGCGCCTCGCCGTTTGGGCAGTTAGCAAAGCGGTCGGTGCCCAGGTCAACAACTCTTTCTGTATTCTGGATATTCAGCGTGGGGTGGCTAGAGAGTACGCGCAGGAGCGTCTTCGTGGGGATGAGGAAGATATCTTCACCGAGCGGTATGCCGACGCCTTGCTCGCCTGGGCAGATCTGGGCGGAGCGGGTCCGGATCAATAGTCCCTTTTGCTTCTTTCCCCTCAGTTCGGCATCCCCGGCGGTGGGTTGCGGTTGGCGTGGAGTTTCACCTCCAGCCAGCGCAGGAAGGTGGCGAACAGGAAGATCATCACCAGATAGATCATGCCCGCCGCCGCGAAGGTTTCCAGCGGTTGATAGGTGACGGCGATGATCTTGCGCGCCATGCCGGTCAGGTCCAGCAGGGTGATGGTCGAGGCCAGGGCGCTCGACTTGATCATCAGGATCACTTCGTTGCCATAGGCCGGCAGGCAGATGCGGAAGGCGCGCGGCAGGATCACCCGCCGGTAGGTCAGTGCCCGGCTCATGCCCAGCGCCCGCGCCGCCTCGATCTCGCCGTGCGGCACCGCCTGGATGGCGCCGCGCAGGATTTCCGCCGAGTAGGCCGCCGTGTTCAGCGAGAAGGCGATGATGGCGCACCAATAGGCTTCGCGCAGCACCGGCCACAGGAAGCTCGCCCGCACCGCCTCGAACTGCGACAGGCCGTAGTAGACCAGGAACATCTGCACCAGCAGCGGCGTGCCACGGAAAAAGAAGATGTAGGCAAACGGCAGCGCCCGCACCCACGGGTTGGCGCTCACCCGCAGCAGCGCCAGCGGCAAGGCGATGGTGAAGCCGATCAGGATGGCGATGCCCACCAGCTGGAGGGTCAGCCAGGCCCCCTTCAGCAGTTCGGGGAAGGCGGCGAAAAAGACCTGCATGTCCATGCTGCGGCCGCTCCCTTACGAGGCCGCGCGGCGCTGGCCGCGGTTCGCCCGCTTTTCCAGCACATGCAGCACGGCCATGGTGATCACCGTCAGACCGAGATAGAGGACGGCGGCCGCCATGTAGAAGGTGAAGGGTTCCTTGGTGTAGCGCGAGGCGATGTCGGCCTGCCGCATCAGATCCTCCAGCCCCACCACCGACACCAAGGCGGTGTCCTTCAGCAGCACCAGGAACAGGTTGCCGAGGCCGGGCAGGGCGATCCGCCACACCTGCGGCAGCACCACGCGGCGGAAGGCCAGCAGCTTGCTCATGCCGAAAGCGTGGGCGGCCTCGATCTGGCCCTTGGGGATGGCGAGGATGGCGCCGCGGAACACCTCGGTCGCATAGGCGCCGAAGGTGATGCCGAGCGCCGCCACGCCGGCCCCGAAGGCCGACACCTCGAAGTACGACCCCACCATCGCCGACAGCAGCACGGTGCCACCGAAATAGACCAGCAGCACGGTCAGCAGTTCAGGCAGGCCGCGAAAGATGGCGGTGTAGGTCTCGGCGATCCAGCGCACCGGGCCGAGGGGCGACAGCTTCATGGCAGCGCCGGTAATCCCCAGCACCAAGCCGAGGACCACCGCCCCCAAGGCCAATTGCACCGTCACCCACAACCCCGCCAGGAGCTGCGGCAGATAGGCCTGCAACATCGGCTGTCGTTCCCCTGTCCGCCGATGACGACGGGGTGCCGGCGCATCCGTCCGACATGGCGGCGAATGCGGGCACCCCGCGCCCTGCTGTCGTTATCCGATCAGGCGTTGCCGACCGGTCCCGGGATCAATAGATGTCGAACGGGAAATACGTCTCGTTCAGCTTGGCATAGGTGCCGTTGTCGCGCAGGGCCTTGAGGGCGGCGTTGAACTTCTCGCGCAGTTCGTCGTCCCCCTTGCGGATGGCGATGCCGATCTCGTCGTCGTCATAGACCGGCTGGCCCTTGAACTCGTACTTCTCGCCGTCGGGCGTCTTCAGCCAGTCGTAGGTGACATAGACATCGTTCAGCACGCCGTCGAGGCGGCCGGCGGCGAGGTCGAGGAAGGCCTCTTCCTGGGTGCCGTAAAGTTTGATGTCGACGCCGGGAACGTTCTCCTCAAGCCATTGGGCGGAGATGGTGGCGCGCTGGGCGCCGATGGTCTTGCCCTTCACCGCCTCGGCCGAGGTGTCGAAGTCCTTGCCCTTCTCGGCGACGTACTGAAGCTTGTTGGAATAGTACTTATCGGTGAAGTCGACGGCCTTCTTGCGTTCGTCGGTGATCGACATGGAGGCGATGATGGCGTCGTACTTGCGGGCCAGCAGGCCGGGGATGATGCCGTCCCAGTCCTGGGCGACGATCTCGCAGTCGGCCTGCATCTGCGCGCACAGGGCGGTGGCGACGTCGACGTCGAAGCCCTGGAGCTTGCCGGTCTCGTCAATGAAGTTGAACGGCGGGAAGGCGCCTTCGGTCGCGATGCGGAGCTTGTCGGCGGCCAGGGCGGAGGACGCGGCGGCAGCCATGACGACCGCGGTGACGGCGGCGGCGATGGTCTTCTTGACGGTCATTGAGTATGCGCTCCCTGTAGAGCCGGCCCCAGGGCGGGGGACGGCGAAACGTCGTTGCGTTCCTTGGCGGTCAGTGCAGATGGCTGGCCAGGAACTGGCGCAGCCGCGGGCTGTCGGGGTCGGAGAACAGTTTGGACGGCGGCCCTTGTTCCTCCGTCCGGCCCTGGTGCAGGAACATCACCTGCGTCGAGACGTCGCGGGCGAAGGCCATTTCGTGTGTGACGATCAGCATGGTCCGGCCTTCCTCCGCCAGCTTGCGGATGACGCCCAGCACCTCCACCACCAGCTCGGGGTCGAGGGCGGAGGTGGGTTCATCGAACAGGATCACCTGCGGGTCCATGCACAGGGCACGGGCGATGGCGGCGCGCTGCTGCTGGCCGCCCGACAGATGGTTGGGGTAGTAATCGCGGCGCTCGGCCAGGCCGACCTTGGCGAGCAGCGCCTCGGCCCGCGCCCGCACCTCGGCCTTGTTCTGGCCGAGGACGTGGACCGGCGCTTCCATGATGTTTTCCAGCACGGTCATATGCGGCCACAGGTTGAAGCTCTGGAACACCATGCCGACCCGGCTGCGCAGGCGCTCCAACTGACGCTGGCTGGCGATGCGGGGGGTGCCCTTGCGGTCCTGCTTCACCCGCACTTCCTCCCCGGCCAGCCGTACCGCCCCGGCGTCGGGGGTTTCGAGGAAGTTGATACAGCGCAGGAAGGTGCTCTTGCCCGAGCCGGACGAGCCGATGATGGAAATCACGTCGCCGTCGCGGGCTTGCAGCGAGATGCCCTTCAGCACCTCCAGCCCGCCGTAGCGCTTGTGGATGTCCACCACCTCAAGCGTCGGGGTCGTGTCGCCCGCGGGGGCCGGGGCCTGGCTGAGGTCGATCACGAAGTTGCCGACTCCCTTGCTGTGCGATACGGGTTGTAGGGCCTGTCGAGGCGGCTTAGTTTCCTGCCGGTCACAAAGAAGTGTCAAGATTTTACGACGATTCACGAACTTCGCCCGCAGAGTTTATTACCGGAGGATAGCGGTGAGCAATTTCGGCAGCGATAACGTCACCGGCGCCCACCCGCGAATCATGGCAGCGCTCGCCCGCGCCGCCGAGGGCAGCGCCACCCCTTACGGCGGCGATGACTGGACGGCGCGGGTGCAGGACCGCCTGCGGCAGCTGTTCGACAAGCCCGACCTGCTGGCCTTCCCCGTGGCCACCGGCACCGCCGCCAATGCCCTGGCGCTCGCGACGGTGGTGCCGCCCCATGGCAGCGTCCTGTGCCATGCCGACGCCCATGTTCAGGTGGACGAGTGCGGCGCGCCGGAAATGTTCACCGGCGGCGCCAAGCTGGTGCCGCTGGCCGGCGACCACGGTAAGCTGGCGGCGGCGGCGGTGCAGGCGGCCATCGACCATGCCGGCGTGCGCGACGTCCACCGGGTGCAGCCGGCCGCCGTCACCCTCACCCAGGCAACCGAGGCCGGCACCCTCTACGGCCTGGACGAGGTGCGGGCGATCAGCGCCGTCTGCCGCGCCCACGGTCTGGCGCTGCACATGGACGGCGCCCGCTTCGCCAATGCGGTGGCGGCGCTGGACGTGGCGCCGGCGGAGGTGACCTGGAAGGCGGGCGTCGACATCCTGTCCTTCGGGGCCAGCAAGAACGGCTGCTGGGCGGCGGAGGCCGTGGTGTTCTTCAATCCCGTCCTGGCGCGTGATTTCGTGTATCGCCGCAAGCGCGGCGGGCATCTGTTCTCCAAGATGCGGTTCCTGTCGGCGCAGCTGGAGGCTTATCTGGAGGACGACCTGTGGCTGGCCAACGCCCGCCACGCCAATGCCTGTGCCCGCTGGCTGGCGGAGGGGCTGGGGCAGGCCGGGGTCGCGCTGGCCCACCCGGTGCAGGCCAACGAGGTCTTCGCCCACCTGCCGCCGCCGGTGCGTCAGCGGGTGGCCGAGGCCGGCTTCGTGGTCATTCCGTGGAGCGACCTTGGCCCCGACGCGGTGCGCATGGTCTGCGCCTTCAACACCGACATGGCCGACGTCGAGCGCCTGCTGGC
>JAEWWF010000077.1 GCA_023396465.1 Pseudomonadota bacterium | reverse complement strand
AAGTCCTCCACCGGCAGGCACGACAGCGAGAAGCGCGACCGCCCGGAGCGCAGCGACAACTGGCTGTCGGCGCTGTCGTAGGTCAGTTCGATCTGCGAGCCGTCGGGCAGCTTGCGCACGATGTCGTGCAGGGTGTGGGCCGGCGCCGTGGTGGCCCCGGCCTGCGCCGTTTCCGCCGCCACCGCCTCGATGATCTCCAGGTCCATGTCGGTGGCGTTCAGCTTCAGCCCCTCGGCGGTGGCGTCGAGGCGAACGTTGGACAGGATGGGGATGGTATTGCGCCGCTCCACGACGCTCTGAACATGTCCGAGGGACTTCAGCAGGACGGAGCGTTCGATGGTCAGTTTCATGTCGGAAAGCGGCCTGAAAAATGATGTCGCAGAAAGGGGTTCACGCCGTTCGGCGGAAGGGCCTGAGTATACCACAGCGACCCAGACGGAGAAGGGAAAAGGGCACCGCCGCTACTCCCGCAGCACCGCCGCCACCGGCGCGTGATCGCTGGGTTGCGGCCAGTCGCGGGCATCCACATGCACCTCCCAGCCGCACAGCCGATCGGCGAGCGCCGGGGTGATCCACACATGATCCAGGCGACGGCCCTTGTTGGCGCCGCGCCAGTCGGCGGCGCGGTAGCTCCACCAGGTGAAGACGTGCTCGTCGGCCGGCACGAAGGCGCGGGTGGTGTCGATCCAGCCCAGCGTCTGTTGCAGCAGGGCGAGGCGCGTCGTTTCCATGGGCGTGTGGGTGACCACCTTCAGCAGCTTCTTGTGGTCCCACACGTCGGTCGGCAGCGGCGCGACGTTGAAGTCGCCGGCCAGCACCAGCGGGTCGCGCGGGCCGTAGGAGGCGGCGAACCACTCCGTCAGCTCGTCGAGGAAGCGCAGCTTGTTGGCGAACTTGGGGTTCTTCTCCGGGTCCGGCTCGTCACCCCCGGCGGGGATGTAGAGGCTGTGGACCTCCATGCCGTCCACCTCGGCGATCAGGTGGCGGCAGTCGGGGCGGCCACACCACGCCTGGGTGCGCACCTCGCGCAGCGGCCGCCGCGACAGGATGGCGACGCCGTTGTAGCCCTTCTGCCCGTGACAGGCGACGTGCTCCCACCCGAGGCGCGTCAACGCCTCGCGCGGGAACAGGTCGTCCGGGCACTTGGTCTCTTGCAGGCACACCACGTCGGGCGCCATCTCGTCCGTCAGCCGCTCCACCAGATCGAGCCGCAGGCGGACCGAGTTGACGTTCCAGGTGACGATCTTCATCAGGCCAGCGTCACCGTCAGGTCGCCGACGCCTTCGACGCTGGCGGTCATGGTCTGGCCACGGGCGACGGCGCCGACCCCTTCCGGCGTGCCGGTGAAGATCAGGTCGCCGGGGCGCAGGATGACCAATGTCGACAGATAGGCGATCATCGCCGGCACCGACCAGATCATGTCCGACAGGTCGCCGCTCTGCCGCGTCACCCCGTCCACCGCCAGGGTGATGGCGCCGTCGGCCGGATGGCCGCAACGGGCCACCGGACGGATGGCGGAAACAGGGGCGGAGGCGTCAAAGCCCTTGGCCATGTCCCACGGCTTGCCGCCCTTCTTGGCCGCCGCCTGAAGGTCGCGGCGGGTCAGGTCGATGCCGACGGCATAGCCAAACACGCAATCAAGCGCCGCCTCGGCGGCGATGTCGGCGCCGCCCTTGGCCAGCGCCACCACCAGCTCCACCTCGTGATGCAGATCGGTGGTGGCAGGCGGATAGGGCACGGTGTCGCCCGGCGGCACCACCGCATCGGCCGGCTTGGTGAAGAAGAACGGCGGCTCGGCATTGGGGTCGGCCCCCATCTCGCGGGCATGGGCGGCGTAATTGCGGCCGACGCAGAAGATGCGGCGGACGGGGAACAGATCCTCGGTGCCTTCCACGGGAACGGCGGGAACGGCGGGGGCGGGAACGACGAAGGCCACGGTGCGGGTCTCCCGATGGGGCTGAACGGGCTGGAAGTATAACAGCAAGCCTGCCCGAAAAGGGAAGCGCCCGGTCCAGGGGGGAATCCGGACCGGGCGCGGGGCTCATCGAGCCGAGGGGAGGGATCTGGCAGGGGGGGCGCCAGATCCTCACCGGGAGGGCGAGGGGGGGAGACCCTCCGGGCAAGCGTGATGTAGGGAGACCTGGCGCGCTCGGCAAGACCTTCCGCGCATACCTAGTATCACTTTTTTCATAGATGATGAGCGGGTGCCTGGCCCGCCTCACTTACGCCCCATGGGATTGATGCGATCGCGCGATTCGCTGAACTGGAACAGGCTGCCCGGCAGGTCCATGCCGGTGCGGGCGTTGAACAGCGACACCGCCGTTTCCACGTTCTGGGCATCGCGCACCCGCCACTGGCGCAGCTCGAACGGCTGTTCGGTGAACACCAGGGTGAGCATGCCGGCGCCCGGATCCTGGGTCTGCACCACGTCGATCTCGGCGACGTTGGAGGCGCGGCGCACCCCGGTGACGGTGATGTCGGGATCGGCGAAGCTGACGTTGGCGCGCAGCAGCACGCCCACCGGCGTCTGATCGAGGCCGAGATAGCTCACCTGATCCAGTTGCTGGTCGACGTAGATGAGGTGCTTGCCGTTGGCGACCATGAGGATGGGCGCATCCTCGTACTCCAGCCGCATGCGGCCGGGACGGTGCATGAACACGTCACCCTCCACCGAATGGCCGGTGGACGACAGTTGCAGGAAGCGCGCCTGCAAGGTGCCGATGCTGTTGATGTAGCGCTCCGCCTGCGACAGCACCTGCTGCTGATCCGGCGTCGTCTCTGCCGTCACCACCGCCTTCGCCGCCGGCACCCCGGCGGCGCCAGCCAGGCCCAGGGCGACGACCGCCGCCGTCAGGATGCGCGAAAGAACCGTCTTCAAACCATCGTCCTCCGTGGTGCCGCCGCCGCGAGACGCGCGAGCAAGGCGCCGGGCGGTGTTCCAGTATGTCTGCCCCTTGTACCCACCGACCATGGCGATCGTGGGGCGCGATGTCAGCCGGAACGCCGTTTCGGCTCCAGCCGTTCCAGCATTTCCACCAGCGTCGCATCGTCCAGGTGCCGTATACGGCCCACCAGCCGGTTGACGAATTCGGTGGCCAGCGGGCTGAGGCCGCCGGTGTCGATGGTCACCTTGGGCAGCGACAGGGCAGCCAGCCGCTTCAGGTCTTCCGCCTCGTCCCAGATGAGCCCGAGCATGCCGCAGATCTGCATCACCAGCCCCGGCCCCGGCCGCCCCCGGTGGCCGTGTTCCAGCGCCGACAGATAGGCGGCAGTGACGCCCAGGTCGGCGGCCATGTCCTTGAGCGTGATGCCGCGCGCCGCCCGCAGTTCGCGCATGCGCTTGCCGAAGGGGGTCATGGCCGCTGCCGCTTCAGCAGGACGTAAAGCGCCCCCTCGCCGCCGTGCTGCGGCTGGGCGTGGGCGAAGCTGAGGATGCGATGGCGCAGCCCAGGATCGTTGAGCCACTGCGGCACCTTGCGGCGCAACACGCCGCCGCCCTCGCCGCGCGTGCCCTTGCCGGTGACGACGATGACGCAGCGATGGCCGTTATCGTAGGCGCGGGCAAGGAAGGCGCAGAGGGCGCGGTGGGCGCTCTCCTGGGTCATGCCGTGCAGGTCGAGGCGGCCGTCGATCTCCATCCGCCCGCGCACGAAGCGCCCGGCGGTGCGGCGGTCGATACCGACGGTCTCGCCATGAC
>JAEWWF010000061.1 GCA_023396465.1 Pseudomonadota bacterium | reverse complement strand
TCGTCGGTGATGCGCTCGCCGGCCAGCATGCGGGCGACTTCCTCGCGGCGGGCGGCGGCGTCCAGGCGCTCCACGGTGGTGGTGACGCGGCCCTCGGCCTCGCGCTTGGAGACGCGGTAGTGGTGGGCGCCGCGGGCGGCGACCTGCGGGCTGTGGGTGACCACCAGCACCTGAAGATCCCGCGCCAGCCGCCCCAGTCGGTCGCCGACGGCGGCGGCGGTGGCGCCGCCGATGCCGGCGTCGACCTCGTCGAACACCAGGGTCGGCACCGGGCCGATGCGCGCCAGCACCACCTTGAGCGCCAGAGTGAAGCGCGACAGTTCACCGCCCGAGGCGATCTTGGCGATGGGGCCGGGCGGCGCGCCGGGGTTGGTGGCGACCTCGAAGGCGACGCGGTCGAGGCCGTCGGCGCTCCAGCCGTCCTCGGGCAGTTCCTCCACCCGCGTGATGAAGGTGGCCTTGTCGAGCTTGAGCGGCGCCAGTTCGGTCTTCACCGCCGCATCCAGGGTGCCGGCGGCGGCGGCGCGGGCCTTGTGCAGGGCGCGGGCGGCTTCGACGTAGGTCTGGCGGGCGGCCTGTTCGGCGCGGATCAGGCGGGCGATGTCGGCGCCGCCGCCTTCCAGCGCCGCCAGACGCTTCTCCAGCCGCGCCTGCACCTCGGCCAGCCCGTCGGCATCGACGCCGTGCTTGCGGGCAAGGGCGCGGAGGTCGAACAGGCGTTCCTCCACCTGTTCCAGGTGAAGGGGATCGAGGTCGATCTCGCCGGCCGCCTTTTCCAACAGGTTGAGAGCTTCCGATGCCTCGATGGCGGCGCGGTCGAGGGCGTCGAGGATGGGCTTGGCCAATCCCTCCGCCTTGTCGAGAATGCGCTCCAGCGACCGCTGGGCGGCACGAAAGGCCGCTTCCACGTCGGCGGACTGGGTGACGGCCGCCAGGGCGCCGTTGAGCCCCTCGGCGATCTGCTCGCCGTGCATGAGCTGGCCGCGCCGCTCGGCAAGTGCCGCTTCCTCGCCCGGCTTGGGGGCGAGCGCCCGCAGTTCCTCGACGGCGTGGCGGAGGGCTTCTTCCTCCTGGCGGTCTTTCTCCAGGTCGGCTTCCGCCTGGGCGCGTTCGCGGGCAGCTTCGCGCCACGCCTTCCAGGCGGTGCGGACGGCGGCGGCCTGGGGCTCCAGGGCGGCGTATGCATCCAGCACGCCCATGTGGGTGGCCGGGTTGAGCAGGCCGTGGGTGTCGAACTGGCCGTGGATTTCCACCAGCGTGTCGCCCAGCCGCCGCAGCAGCCCGACGGAGGCCGGCTGATCGTCGACGAAGGCGCGCGAGCGGCCGTCGCGGCCGACGATGCGGCGCACCGTCAGCACGTCCTCGCCGGCATCTAGACCCTGGTCCTTGAGCAAGGCATGGGCCGGGTGGCCGGGGGCGAGATCGAACACCGCCGTCACCGACGCCTGATCGGCGCCATGGCGTACAAGTCCGCTGTCGGCGCGATCGCCAAGGGCGAGGCCAAGACTGTCCAGCAGAATGGACTTGCCGGCGCCGGTCTCGCCGGTGAGCACGCCCAGCCCGTCCTCGAAATGGAGGTCCAGGCGGTCGATCAGGACGACGTCGCGGATCGACAGGCTGACGAGCATGGTGGCTCCCGTGTTGCCGTTACCACAGGGCCGGCAGACTGGGCAGCCAGCTGTCGTCCTTCGCCGTGTCGGTCACCGGCTGGCCGCCCTGGGCCACGGCGTAAGCGTCTTCATACCATTCGCTGCCCGGATAGTTGTGGCCGAGCACGGCGGCGGTCTTCATCGCCTCCTCCTGCATGCCGAGCAGGGTATAGGCCTCGACCATGCGATAGAGGGCTTCCGGCACATGGCTGGTGGTCTGGAAGGTGTCGATCACCGCCTTGAAGCGGTTGATGGCGGCGAGGTACTGCTTCTGCCGCAGGTAGTAGCGGCCAACATCCATTTCCTTGCCGGCCATGTGATCGACCGTTAGGTCGAGCTTCAGCTTGGCATCGCGGGCGTATTCGCTGGTGGGGAAGCGGTTGACCACCTCCTGGAGCGCATCGTGGGCCAAGCGAGTCATCTTCTGGTCGCGGGCGACGGAACTGACCTGCTCGTAGTAGCTGAGGGCCTTCAGGTAATAGGCGTAAGGCACGTCCGGATTGCCGGGATGCAGCTGAATGAAACGGTCGAGCGCGATGATGGCGTCGTCGTACTGTTCCGCCTCGTAGTGGGAATAGGCTGCCATCAACTGCGCCCGCGTCGCCCACGACGAGTAGGGGTGCTGACGCTCCACCTCGTCGAACGCCTTGGCGGCGGCCTGATAGTTGCCCGTGCCGATTTCGGACATGGCGAGGGTGTAGAGTTCCTCCACCGGCCGCTCGGCGTAAGGCTCGGGGTCGCTGCTGCTGGAGCAGGCGGCAAGCGCGGCGACCACGGCGGCGACGGCGGTGCGGCGCATCCAACGGAGGCCGGCGGCGGAAGGGCTGAACTCGACGGTCATCTCGGCTCGCTACTGTTCGCAGGCTGTTCGGCAGCGCGGCACTATACCGTACTGGCGGCGGAGGTGTCAGCAGGGAGTATGGGGCGGGGGCAACAGTCCGCTCATTCTGCCGCGCAACGTGCAAAGGGCGGCCCGTGGACCGCCCTTTGCACCGAAGACAGATTAGCCGATTCAGGCGCTGAGGCGGTCCAGCACGCGCGCTCCGGCGGCAGGCAGCGGCGTCGACAGAGCCGCCGGCATGGGCTCGAGGCTCCACGCGGTGCTGTCGGCGAACAGGGCGCGCAGCAGCTTGTTGTTGTGGGCGTGGCTGGAGCGCACGCCGTCGAAGCGGCCAATGATGGGATGGCCGGCCAGCGCCAGGTCACCCACCGCGTCGAGGATCTTGTGGCGCACGAACTCGTTGCTGAAGCGCAGGCCGTCCTCGTTGAGGATCTGGTCGTCGTTGACCACCACCGCGTTGTCCAGCGAGCCGCCGAGGCCTAGACCGGCGGCGCGCATCTTGGGAATGTCTTCCAGCATGCCGAAGGTGCGGGCGCGGGCGATGTCCTGCTTGAAGGTCGCCGGCGTCACCAGATAGGCATCGCGCTGGCGGCCGATGGCGCGGGCGGTGAAGTCGATCTCGAAATCGATGGTCAGGCCGCCGCGGGCCGGCGATAGCGAGGCAACGGTCTGATCGTTGCGGACCGTAACGGCGCGACGGATGCGGATGGCCTTGCGCACCGCGTCCTGTTCCACCGTGCCAGCGCATTCGATGAGGAACACGAAGGGCGCCGAGGAGCCGTCCATGATCGGCACTTCGCCGCCGTTCAGTTCCACCACCACATTGTCGAGGCCGCAGCCGGCGAGGGCGGCCATCAGGTGCTCGATGGTGGCGACGGTGACGCCGTCGGCATTGGCGATGACGGTGCACAGGCGGCTGTCGGCGACCGCGTTCCACAGCGCCGGGATCTCGGCGCGGCGACCGGCGATGTCGGTGCGGCGGAAGACGATGCCGGTGTCGGGAGCCGCCGGCAGCAGGGTCATGGTGATCTTCTGGCCCGAGTGCAGGGCGGTGCCGGTGCAGGAGATGGCGCTCTTCAGCGTCCGCTGGCGGGCATGGGCAACGCCGCGGCTGTCGTCGCGGGCCGGGGCGGACCAGGCGGCCATGTCGTCACGAGCGGTCTCGTCGAACATTCTCTCTTCCCTTCGGCAGGATCGCCTGTTTCTCGCGGGGCCGATGGCGGTATCGGGGGCCGGCGATAGCGGGCGGCTGGTCCTGCTCCGTGCTGGGTTTTTGATGGTGCTGTTCTAACGCTCACGCTCGCAACTGCACAAATCAATCATTGTTGCAGATTGTTACGGGGGACCGTGCAGGTGCCATCGCAGGAAAAAGGATCGGCCCGCCGTTGCGGGCGGGCCGACAAGTTTGGTTCAGACGTCCGGCAGAGGCTGCCGGGGGCGCCGGTCAGGTCAGTTGGCCTGACGGCGCAGGAAGGCCGGAATCTCCAGTTCGTCGTCGTCCTGCGACGAGGTCTGGACCCGGTCATCGGGGTCGACGTTCAGGCGCATCTGGTCGGCCGCCGTGGGGCGCGGCTGCGGCGCCTGGGGGTGGCCGACGGGGGCGGCGGTACGCACTTCCGGCTCCTGATGGGGCAGGGCGGTGCCGGTGGTGCGGCGGGCGAGGCCGGTCATGCGGGCGAGCAGGCCCAGGCCCTGCGCCAGAGTGCGGTGCTCTTCCGGCTCGGCGTCCATCGGGGCAGCGGCCTGCGGGCGCGGCTGCAC
>JAEWWF010000352.1 GCA_023396465.1 Pseudomonadota bacterium | reverse complement strand
ATCCAGACCAGCGAGGTGGCGGGCGCCTTCGCCGGCCTCGCCATGGGGCTGAACGGGCTGCTGACCGCCGCCCTGCTGCCGCTGCTGTGGGCGATCCTGTGAGCGGCCGGCGCGAGGCCATCGGGCGCGCCCTCGACGCCCTGGCGCCCCGCCTGCCCCGCCACGAGCGGACGGCGGTGCTCGACCATGCCCTCGACAGCCCCGGCCTGCGCAAGGCGGCGCCGGAGACGGCGGCGTGGCTGTCGCTGGTCGCCTATGCCCGCCACGTCTTCACCGACTACGACGCCCTGCTGGCAGACGGCTACGACGCCGACTCGGCCCGCTTCTTCGTGCTGGCGGAGCTGAACGCGGTGCTGGCCGGCTGGGGCGCGCGGCGCGAGGTGGGCGGCGAGGACTGATCCGCGCCGCCCAGCTCGTCGAACTCAGACCTGCAGGTCGGCGACGTCGGCGAACAGGTCGAGCGCCTCCGGGTTGGCGAGCGCTTCCTTGTTCTTCACCGCCCGGCCGTGGACCACGTCGCGCACCGCCAGTTCGACGATCTTGCCCGACTTGGTGCGCGGAATGTCGTCCACCTTGATGATCTTGGCCGGCACATGGCGCGGCGTGGCGCCGTCGCGGATGGCCTTGCGGATGGCGGCCTGCAAGTCGTCGGTCAGCGCAACCCCGTCGCGCAGGCGGACGAACAGCACCACGCGGACGTCGTGGTCCCAGTCCTGGCCGATGACCAGCGCCTCGATCACCTCCGGCAGCTTCTCCACCTGGCGGTAGATCTCGGCGGTGCCGATGCGCACGCCGCCGGGGTTGAGCGTGGCATCGGAACGGCCGTAGACGATGATGCCGCCGGTTTCGGTCAGTTCCACCCAGTCGCCGTGGGTCCAGGTGTTGGGATACTTGTCGAAATAGGCGGCGTGGAACTTGGCGCCGTCGGGGTCGTTCCAGAAGCCCACCGGCACCGACGGGAACGCCTTGGTGCAGACCAGTTCCCCCTTCTGCCCCTGCACCGGCGTGCCGTCGTCGTCGAACACCTCCACCGCCATGCCGAGGCCCCGGCACTGGATCTCGCCGCGGTAAACCGGGCTGATGGGGTTGCCGAGCATGAAGCACGACAGAATATCGGTGCCGCCGGAGATGGAGGCCAGTTGCACGTCCTCCTTGATGCCCTGATAGACGAAATCGAAGCTTTCCGGCGCCAGCGGCGAGCCGGTGGAGGTCAGCGTCCGCACCGTCGTCAGGCGATGGCTGCGGATGGGCTCCAGCCCCGCCTTCTTCACCGCGTCGATCCATTTTGCGGAGGTGCCGAACAGGGTCATGCCCTCCGCATCGGCATAATCGAACAGCACGTTGCCCGACGGATAGAACGGCGAGCCGTCGTAAAGCAGCAGCGTCGCCTCGGCGGCCAAGGCGGCGACCAGCCAGTTCCACATCATCCAGCCGCAGGTGGTGAAGTAAAACACCCGGTCGCCCGGCTTCTCGTCGCAATGCAGCACATGCTCCTTCAGTTGCTGAAGGATGGTGCCGCCGTGGCCGTGAACGATGCACTTGGGCGCTCCGGTGGTGCCCGACGAGAACATGATGAACAGCGGGTGGTCGAATGCCAACGGCTCGAACCGCACCGGCTGCTCGGCGTGGCCGGCGACGAACCGGGGCCACGTCACCGCCCCCCGCACCGCCGCCACGTCGGGCTCGGCACGGGTATAGGGAACCACCACCACCGCCTGCACCGTCGGCATGCGGTCGACGATGGCGGTCAGCTTCTCCAGGCAGTCGTGGGACTTGCCGTTGTAGAAATAGCCGTCGCAGGCGACCAGCACCTTGGGCTCGATCTGGCCGAAGCGGTCGAGCACCCCCTGCACGCCGAAATCGGGCGACGCCGACGACCAGATGGCGCCCAGCGCCGTGACGGCCAGCATGGCGATGATGGTTTCCGGCATGTTGGGCATGTAGCCGGCCACCCGGTCGCCCTTGCCGACGCCCAACGCCACCAGCGCCTGCTGGAAGCGCGACACCTCCGCCCGCAGGTCCGCGAAGGTCAGGCGGCGCTGCACCTTGTCCTCGCCACGGAAGACGATCACTTCGGTGTCGGCCGGGCGGTCCTTCAGCAGGTTGGCGGCGTAGTTGATGCGGCCATTGGGAAACCACCTGGCGCCGGGCAGTGTGCGGATGTCGTCCACCACCACATCGCCGGGTTCGCCGACCACGCCGCAGAAGTCCCACACCAGCCGCCAGAAGGCTTCCGGCTCCTCCACCGACCAGGCGCGGATCGACTCGTAGTCGCTAAACTGGCGCCCGGCCACCGGCGCGGCGGCCTGCATGAAGCGGGTGAGGTTGGCGCGGGCGATGCGCTCGGGCGACGGTTCCCACAGCTTGACGGACACGGACGGCTCTCCCTTGATCTTGTTGTGCTTGCGCGAACGGGTTTCGGATGATGCCCGATCTTCGCGCCCGCCGCCAAGCGGGGAGAGACGCAGACGACGCCCTACTCCGTCAGCGGCGCCAGGCAGTGGCGGCGGCGGGCGGCGTCGTCGCGGTGACGCTCGGCGCACCCGGCCTGCAACGCCTGCTCGAAGGCGTAATCACCGCCCTTGCAGGCCCGGCGTTTGTCGGGCTGGGTGGCGAACAGCATGTCGCAGCCGCTCAACAGGGCCGTGTGCTGCACGCGGGTGAGGCCGCCGGTGAGCGCGTCGCCGTCACCGCCACCGGAAAACAGACGCGGCGCCGAGGCGAGATCGGGGGTGGAGCGGGGTTCCGACGACACGCCGAAACCGCCGCCGGGATTGAAGTTCTCCCCCGGCACCGGGCGGCCGCGCGGATCGTGCAGGGTGCATGCCGACAGCAGAAACACGGCCGCCGCCGTCAGGATGCCCGCGTGTGCTCGTGCCATGACCGCTCTCCGCCTGTCGCCGCCCGTCGTAAGCCTCGGCTTAGCGTGCCGGCGCGGGCGGCGCA
>JAEWWF010000309.1 GCA_023396465.1 Pseudomonadota bacterium | reverse complement strand
GCATGTAGTAGTCGTCGAGGCGCTTTTCCTGCTCTTCGATGGGCAGTGCCGCCCACTCGTTGGCGCTCAAGCCCGCCCAAGGAAGCGGGATTTCCGGCGACTGATTCAGGTTCGCACGGGCCGCCTTGAATAGCGCCCTGATCTCGGCTACGGCGGCTGGAAGTCGCTCCAGCGCCTCCCTTCGATCAGCAGTCCCGAGGTAGCGCCACTTCGGCAGGCCCTTGATGTTTTTCAGTTCTTTGGGGACTGGAACTCGGACCACGTACCTGCCGTCGTCGGTGTACAGGTACCTGATTCCCGCGCTCTTGGCCGTCATCGTTGCGCCTCTTCGTCTTCAATGACGGCGATCCTGACACCGGTTACGGCTACATTGCAAGACTCTTGGATGTAGGGGAAAAATGTAGGGGCGGAGTGTATGAATCGGGAGAAACGGCGGGTTTCTGCGAGTGTCTGATGCGTCGCCAACTCCTCCCTAGACTTGGGCCGCGCTTCGTGCGCGGCCTTTTTTTGTGCGTCCTCCTCCTGACGGGTCAAGAGTGCGCCATCACGCTCCGGGACTGAACACCTAGTTCAGGCAGCGAAACCGCTTGCTCCGCCAGCCCCTCGAAAGCCGGTACTCGATCGCGGCGAGCGAATCAAAAGGTTGCAGTGGCGCGTTGTGGCGAATAAAACGAGTGGCAACCCTTGGGGCGGGAGGCCCGTCCGGGGATGGGCGCTGTGCAGGGGACCATGAAACGTGACAGCCAGATTGCACACCGCACTGTCCGGCGAGCGGCTCTTGAGTGCCGGATAGCAAGCGGTGACGAGTTGGTCCGGTACAACCGCGCGCGGAACGTGATAGCTCTCCCCGCGCGGAAATCTCCCACAAGCTTCGGGGACAGCGCCGACTTGCCCGCCTCTTCAGCATTGGAGGCCGCCGATGCGTGACGGTGCCTCCTCACCGCCGCCCGCCGTCCCTTCGTGGGCGCGGTTCATGGCCGTCAGCGCGCGGCTGCTGGATTGCCATGACAGCCAGCGTTCTCCAGCCGGCGTCATCACGCCCATCACAGAGGATCGGCGCGGTAGTTCGGGCGGCGTCTATGCCGGTGTCGCATGGGGCCTCTTGCAATACCTGGCCGAGGAGGAACTGGCCGGGCGCCTGGATTACGTGGACATCACGCCCTACACCGAGCAGGCCGCCGCGCAGTATGCCGACCAAGGCGTGGTGCCGGACACCGTGCGCCAGATCGCCGTCATCCTGGCGACGCCGACACAGATTTCCTTTGCCGCGCCTCCGCTGGCGGCGGACGAACCGGCCGGCGGGGAGACGGTGCTTCTGGGAGCCACGCGCGAGACCAACCTGATCGAGAAGCATCGCAAGGGCTATCGCTGCCGGCTCTCCCGCCACGGCCGCGAAGCTTTGCAGTTCGCCTCCGGCTACCTGCGCTGGGTTCACACCGGCGTCGAAAGCCAGAAGCTGACGCGCGACTTGCAGCACCACGATTTCCGGTCGTTCATGTCCATCGGTCAGCGCCTGTGGTTGCAGGTCCGCGACCAGATGATTCGGATCACGCAGGCACTGGAAAAGCCGGAGGCCGACGCGCTGCGCCAGGAGTTCCTTGGCGAGGCCGACCGCTACGTCCAGACGCTCGACGAAATCCGCGCGGTGGTGACCGAGTGCATGATGCTGCTGCAACAGCCAAACTTGCGAGAGGCTCTCGTGGCCTGGTGTGCCGGCGCCGAGAACACGGATTGGCTGGAACCTGGATCCTTCAGCAACGTGCTGCGCGACCTCAACAACGCCGCGAGCAACCTCCAGATCAAGTTCTCGCAACTCATTGAGGCCGTGTCGCAGCGCGCCCGCAGCCACCTGACCGGGGTGCGGTTCGAGGAGATCGCGCGCCAGTTCGCCCGCCGGCCCGACGGCGTTCTGACGCGGCCCGACGTGCTGGCCGGCATGTTCCAGCGCATCGGCCCGGTCATGCCCGAGGCCCAGGATTTCCAGATCATGGACATGCACCGCTCCGTGCCGGCGGTACGGCCGCGCAAGCGCCCGGACCCGCCCCGTCAGCGCAGGGTGCCCGAGAAACCGAAGGCGGACAGGCTACTGGATTTCCTCCGCCGCAATCGCGAGAAGCTGCTGGCGGTGCTCGCTGAGGGGCCGCTACGCCTGTCGGACCTCATTGAGGACACGCACGAATTGGACTTCCGGGACCTGGAGGAGGAAGTGGCGGCGCTCGGCCTGTTCATCTCGCCTCTGGTGCTGGTCGACGACCACGACCGTCAGCCCATCCAGGTGCGGCCAATGGGAGTGGGCCGGTGGAGGTTCGGCGGCGGCTGGTCCGTCAGCGGCCACGATCTGGAACTGCGGCTGCTGGAGCGGGAGGAGGACCCGAAATGACGATGTTCGACGGCGGGCTGGACCTCACGCGCATCAGCCGCATCGAGGCCTACCTCTTGCGCTGCCGCATGCTCTATTCGCGGGCGCCCGAGGGGCGGCGCTTGACGGACCTTGAGGCCGACATGGCCAGCGCCATGCAAAGCCTCGGCGACGAGGAATACGACCTGCTCTACCAACTGCTGCGCGGCAAGGGCTATGGGCTGCGCGCCCATGACGCGACGACGCCCGGCGTGCCGCGCGGCGGCCAATGCTGGCTCATCGTGCGCGAGCCCGCATACGACGGGCCGGAACTGCTCACCACGCAGCGCATGTGGAAGCACTGCGCCTTGCGCACCGACGAGCCCAAGGCCGTGACCGTCTACTGGGTCACCTTCCTGTGGTTCGTGACCATGGCGTTCCTCTACGACCGGCCGGGGCGGGCGCTGTCGGAGGTCAGTGAATACCTGACGCCGGTCTTCACGCGCGACGAACTGGAAACGAAGGTCCGCGAGATTCTGGAAGAACTGCGCACGGCGGGCCTGCATGCCGACGGCGCCGGGGCGCCGGTGGCCGCGGCTCTGCTGGGCGGCGCGGAGACGGACCGTGCCACGGCGACGAAGGACGTCAAACGGCGGGTCAAGCGGTTCCTCGACATGATGCTGGAGGCGCGCATGCTGGACCGGTTGTCGGGCGGCGAGGAAGACATCTACCGCCAGAGCCTGCTGTGCGCCGAGCAGATGGCGGAACTGGGGACGACCGAGGTGGCGTCGTTCATGAGCACCGCCCGCGTGTCGCAGGAGGCGCGCCTGCTGGCTGGCGCCGTGGAGGAGTTCACGGCCGCCGATCCGCGTGACGCAACGGTCGGCGGGGATGACGACGACGACGCGGAGGGCGACGACCATGGCACTGATTAGTCGCTGGGAACTCAGCAATTTCCTCAACAGCGGCAAACAGGCGCGCTGGCGCCCGGTCTTCGTGGGCGAGGTCTTCGACTTCGGGGGCGGGTCGACGGCCGTGGTCATGGACAACGGCACCGGCAAGACGTCGATCACCGACGCCGTGCTGTTCCTGTTGTCGCAGGACCGCACCCTGCTCGATCGCACCAAGAGCCGCTTTGCCAAGCAAAGCACCGAGTTCTTCACTCATGTGCGGATCGAGTTCGTGCTGCCGCGCGACGCCTCCCAGCGGTCGTTGCTGTCGGCTTTCGGCGAACCGGCCGACAGCGGCGAATACCACGTCTTCGGGTTGTTCGGGAACCGCCTGCCCAACGATAGCCTCGACTACAAGACCTACCACTACCAGGGCCGGCTGGAGGACTGTCCGGTCCATGTGGAAGAGGAAATCGACGGCGACATCGTGAAAAGTCTGCGCGATGACAATGCTTTCGTCGAGAACCTGAAAGACCTGGGCGTCAACGTCCACAAGCGCAACATGGACCTGCAAGCGGAACTTGCAGAGTTCGTCTCGGCGGAACAGGTACGCCAGCTTGTCGACTACCAGAAGCAGGGCGGCGGCGACAAGTCGGCCAGCTTCTACTCGGTGATGGCGCGCAAGAACGAGACCTTCGACCGCGCCTTCTTCCGCCAACACATCGCGCCGCGCCTGCTGTCGGGCAACATCGAGATGCTGGTCGACAACGAGTACCGGGCGCTGTCCATGGAGGAGGGCATCGTCCGGCAGGCGCGCGCCGTCGTCCAGGCCAAGCTGCGGACGGAGCAGAAGGCGCGAGAGGTCGACGACATGGCGAAGGTCGGGCGCTTCCTCGACGCCATCCGCGTCAAGGGGGACGGCTGGCTGACGGCGCGGGATGCGCTGAAGCAGGTCGTGGAGCGCGAGGGCGCGACGGTCTCCGCCGTCAAGGCGCTGGTCGAGCGTTGGGACCTGCCGGGGGCACCGCTCGGAAAGGCGGGCATGGCGCGCCATGCTGGGGAATGGGACAAGCTTCATGCCTGCGCCGTCCGCCCCGGTGGCGGCGTGGCCGTGGAGAAGGACGCGGCGGCCGTCGTCTTCGGGCTGAAGGAGTCCGTGCTCGGCGGCTTGGCGGTTTACGATGACCGCCAAGTCATTCCGCTGACGGTGGACCGCATCTATCGCGGTCGCAGCGGCGCCGACGACCGTCGCCGATACTTCGATATGGACGACATTTTGAGCGCGCTGCCCGAGGAGGGACAGAACACGCATGTGGATTTGGCGCGGCGCGCGCTGGTCGACATGGATGCCTTCGTCACGGCCCATCTGGGCGCGCCACCCCGACGCGAGGCCCGCGCGGCCACTGCCGCTCACAATGCGTTGCAGGCGGAGACTGAGCAGGTCCGGGTGGATCGCGATGCGCTGGGCAAACAGCGCTCCGATCTGTCGTCGGAGGTGGAAAGCCTCAGCCTTCTTGAGGCGGCGTACAAGGAGTTGTGCGCCTCAACGCTGTTCAAGCAGGCTTTCATGTCCGCCGCCGATGTTCGGGAAGCCAAGCGTTCGGCCGAAGGCGAACAGGCGGAGGCGGCAAAGAAGCTCCAGAAGCACCGCGACAAAAAGAGCCGCTTCGTGGAGCGCAATGGCGACTATCTGTCGGTTCGTGAAGTGTTCGGCAGCGGCGATCTTGATGTCGTTCTGGACGATCTTCGTCACGCCGTTGAAGCCGCGGCGGAGGCCCGCCGGGTACGTGGCGACGCCGCGGCCGCAGCGGAACGTCGCGCCAAGCAGACACGGGGCCTGAGCGCGGCCCGCGCCAAGGCCATTGATGCGGTGGTGGAAGAGGCGGCTGACCTGAAAGCCAAGGGCCGCGCCTGGAGCGACCTTGTTGCGGCCTTTCCTGGAACGACCTCGGCGGATGGTCTGTGGCGCGATCTGACGGCGAAGGCCGAAGACGCGGAGACAGCAAAGAAGGCCGCTGATGCGCTCGTTGACCAGGCGCGCGCCGCTTTGGCACAGACGGAAAAACAGCTCCAGAAGGCCAGGGATTCCCGCGACGCTCTGGCGCAGGAACAGGGGCGCCTCAAGGCCGTGGCCGCCGCCGGTCGCCGCTTCGCCGCCGAGTTCCCGGACTACAACCCGGCGGCGTTCGACGAGCAGGTCAAGGCCGCCATCCAGAATCACGAAGACCAGGCGGTGCAGCAGTCGCGGGAGTGCGCGCGCCTTGTCCCGCTGGTCGCCAGCCTGACGGCTTTCCGGGAGAAGGAGCCGGAGTGCTCGCCGCACCAATGGCTTGATGACGTGGCGAAGGAACGGCAGGCGCTCACCCTGCGCCTATCGCGCGCGGCGGAGACCGCCAGGATCCTCTGGGTTCAATTGCAGCAGGTGCGGCGGGACAAGGCGGCGCCCACCGACATCGACCTGAAGGCGCTGGCGCTGATCGCCGACCTGCCGGGCCGCCGGCCATTGCATGAGGTGCTGAAGGCCGAGGAGCGGGATCAGGGCCGGCTGCGGGGCGTGCTGTCGGCGCTCTCCGCCGTGCTGCATGCGCCGGTCTTCGACGAACCCGGCGCGGCGCGGGAGGCGGCGACCCGTTTGGCGGAGGCGCAGATCCCGGTTCCCGTGCTGGTGCTGGCCGATGCGCGCGCGGCCCTGGCGGAGGGGCGTCTGTCGGTGACCGAGGATGAGGGCCTGTATCGGGCGCTTTTCGCCGGCCTCCAGACCGATGCGGTGCGGGCGGTCGTCGATCCGTCCTTCTTCCGAGAGCAGGCCAAGCGCCTAG
>JAEWWF010000271.1 GCA_023396465.1 Pseudomonadota bacterium | reverse complement strand
GGGATAACGGTCCTCAAGGCGGATCCTGTTGCCCCCCTCGGGGGGGGGGGGCTGCGGGAGCCGTGTGGATCGGGTCGCTGCCCTGGAATCCCGCCGCACGTTTCCGTATCATGGCTTGTCTGGAGGGCCGTATCATGCAGTTGCCGCAGTCGCTCATTGGAACCTGGCGTCGGTTCGGACCAGTTGGGCCTGTTTATGAGATTCTGAGGGTGGACCGGGAGCTTGAGAACGGCGACTGCCTCATGCGCGTGCGCGTGGTGGAGACCGGCGAGGAGATCGGTTACAAGCTGACCGACATCCTGGACGACCCGAAGGAGCGTTGAGCGTGTTTGCCATCGGCTTTGATCTCGTGGTCGCGGATACCGCCGCCAACCATCCCAAGGGGGTGGCGCAGGCCTATACCGACATTGGCAGCGTGCTCGCCCAGTTCGGATTCAGCCGCGTCCAGGGTAGCCTCTACACCACCCCTAACGACGACATGGCCAACCTGTTCGGCGCCATCCTGGCGCTGAAGGCGCTGCCGTGGTTTCCGGCCTCCGTGCGCGACATTCGTGCCTTCAAGGTCGAGCACTGGAGCGACTTCACGGCCATCATCAAGGGGCCATGATCCGAGCCATTGGGGGATTTTGGTCTCCTGGCCCACCCGAGAGGCGGTGTTGACCAGAGGGGGCATGTCGTCGTCCTACCGCGTGGGGAGGCGCGTCACACACGTTGCCCCCTTCCGCACCGGCGCGACCTCTGGAGCGCCTCGGGATGGAAAGCGGCTTGACCGGCAAGGCCGGCGCTTGTATGGCGTCGGGCCACGCTGGGCCAAGAGGCTCCGGGCGATGCTCGATGCCAAGGTCGGCGCAAGCGACCGTCTGTTTTCCAATCAGCCCGGACCCCATGATTCGTCTCGACAACATCAGCAAGCAAAACGGCCATCAGGTGTTGTTCATCGATGCGTCGATGGGCATCCAGAAGGGGGAGAAGGTGGGACTGGTCGGGCCGAATGGCGCCGGCAAGACCACCCTGTTCCGCATGATCGCCGGCCAGGAAGCGCCCGACGACGGGCTGGTCACCATCGACCCCGGCATGACCATCGGCTACTTCAGCCAGGACGTCGGCGAGATGTCGGGCCAGAGCGCGGTCGCGGCGGTGATGGACGGCGTCGGCCCGGTGAGCGCGCTGGCGACCGAGATGGCGCGGCTCGAAGCCGCCATGGTCGACCCCGATCAGGCCGACGCCATGGACGAGATCATCGAGCGCTACGGCGAGGTGCAGTCGCGTTTCGAGGAACTGGACGGCTATGCCCTCGACGCGCGGGCCCGCGAGGTGCTGGCCGGCCTCAGCTTCAGTCAGGAGCGCATGGATGCCGATGTCGGTTTGCTGTCCGGCGGCTGGAAGATGCGCGTGGCGCTCGCCCGCATCCTGCTCATGCGCCCCGACGGCATGCTGCTCGACGAACCGAGTAACCATCTCGACCTCGAAAGTCTGATCTGACTCGAGTCCTTCCTGAAGGACTACGACGGTGCCCTGCTGATGACCTCGCACGACCGCGAGTTCATGAACCGCATCATCGGCAAGGTGGTGGAGATCGACGGCGGCACGCTCATCACCTACTCGGGCGACTACGATTTTTACGAGAAGCAGCGCGCCCTGGGCGAGGCCCAGCGCCAGGCGCAGTACGAGCGCCAGCAGGCCATGCTCGCCAAGGAAGTGAAGTTCATCGAGCGGTTCAAGGCGCGTGCCTCCCACGCCGCCCAGGTGCAGAGCCGGGTGAAGAAGCTCGACAAGATCGAGCGGGTGGAGCCGCCGCGCCGGCGGCAGGCGGTGCAGTTCGAGTTCCGCATCCCCCCGCGCTCGGGCGAGGACGTGGCGACCTTCAAGGATGTCCACAAGGGCTACGGCAGCCGGTCGATCTACGCCGGGCTCGATTTCCGCGTCCGCCGCAAGGAACGCTGGTGCGTGCTGGGCGCCAACGGCGCCGGCAAGTCGACGCTGCTGAAGCTGGTCGCCGGCACCGAAACGCCCGACAAGGGCTCGGTCACCATCGGCAGCGCCGTGCGCATGGGCTATTTCGCGCAGCACTCCATGGACCTGCTGGACGGCGACGAGACCATCTTCGAGTCGCTCGACGGCTCGTTCCCCCACGCCGGACAGGGCGCCCTGCGCACGCTGGCCGGCTGCTTCGGCTTCTCCGGCGACGACGTGGAAAAGCCCTGCCGGGTGCTGTCGGGTGGCGAGAAGGCGCGGCTGGTCATGGCCAAGATGCTGTTCGACCCGCCCAACTTCCTGGTCCTCGACGAACCGACCAACCACCTGGACATGGCCACCAAGGAAATGCTGGTGGCCGCCCTGGCGGATTTCGAGGGCACCATGCTGTTCGTGTCGCACGACCGTCACTTCCTGGCGGCGCTGTCCAACCGCGTGCTGGAACTGACCGCCGACGGCGTCCACCAGTTCGGCGGCGGCTACACGGAATACGTGGAGAGCACGGGGCAGGAAGCCCCCGGCCTGCATCCGGGCGGTCAAGCGGGCGCATGACCCATAAACCGTGAAGGTTTCCCCTCCCCACAAAGGAGGGGGTGGAAGGCCGGGCGTATCACGGCCTGCCACCCCGACGCGCCCGCCTTGGTGGGGTGTCCCTGATGTCGCGTCCGCGCGGTATGGCCGCATCCGCGTGCATTTCCCACACTCGGGGACGAAGACGCCCTGCCTGCGCCTCGCGAGACCTTGGAAACTGCTGCCCCGCTGGCCCAGCGTCAGCTGGCATAATCCCTGCAACGGCTCGGCTGTCCCGTCAAAAGCCAAGAACCAGAACGGGCGAGCAGAACAGAACAGGGAGCTTCACCATGCACCTCAAGAGGACCCTCCTCCTGGTGTCGGCCCTTGCCGGCGCCGCAGCCGGCCTGATGACCCCCGCCATCGCGCAGGAACTGCGGGTCGGCTTCTCGGCCGACGTCCTGACCCTCGACCCGGCCAACCACCGCAACCGGGAAACCGAGACCATCATCCGCAACATGTTCGACGGCGTGCTCACCCGCGATGCCGACATGAAGATCGTGCCCGAACTCGCCGAGAGCTTCCGGCAGGTCGATCCGGTGACCTACGAGTTCACCCTGCGCGACGGCGTCACCTTCCACGACGGGTCGGCCATGACGGCCGAGGACATCAAGTTCACCTTCGACCGCCTTATCCAGGACGGCGGCATGGGCGGTGAGACAAGTCCGCGCAAGTCGCTGCTGGGCCCGCTGACCTCGGTCGAGATCAAGGACGCGAAAACCGTCGTCTTCACCCTGTCGGAGCCGTGGCCGATCCTGCCGGCGATGCTGCCATTCCAGGAGGTCGTGTCGAAGGCCACCGTGGAGGCGCAGGGCAACCAGGGCATGGCGACCACCGTCAACGGCACCGGCCCCTTCACGCTGACGGAATGGCGCAAGGGCGACAGCGTCATCATGAGCCGCTACGACGGCTATTACGGCGGCGCCGCCGACATTCCGCCGGTCAGCAAGGCCTGCGTCGAGCGGGTGATCTTCAAGATCATCCCCGAAAGCGCCTCGCGCGTCGCAGCCCTGCTGGCCGGGGACGTCCACCTGATCAACGAGTTGCCGGCCCACGCCATGGCGCAGGTGGAGAACAACCCCAACACCCAGGTGATGACGGTCAACGGCACCCGCACCTTCTTCGTGGCGCTCGACAACAGCGAGCCGCCCTTCAACGATCCGAAGGTGCGTCAGGCCGCCAACCATGCCGTCGACAAGCAGCTCATCATCGACCGCATCCTCAACGGCACCGCCACGCCCCTCAACGGCGTCATGAGCCCCGATGCCTTCGCGTTCAACGGCGATCTGCCGGCCTACGAGGCCGACATCGAGAAGGCAAAGCAGCTTCTGGCCGAGGCCGGGTATCCCGATGGCATCGACGTGACGCTGGATGTGGAAGGCGCCAACAAGGACACGGCGGAAGCCATCGCCTCGCTGCTGACCAAGGCCGGCATCCGCACCCGCGTCCAGGTGGCCGAAAGCGCCATCCTGAAGGAGAAGTGGCTGGGCGGCACGGCGCGCCAGGGCGACATGTACCTCACCTCGTGGGGCAACGGCTCGCTCGATCCGGTTGATATTTTCGACCCGACGCTGAAAACCGGCGGGCGCGGCAACTCGGCCGCCTATTCCAACCCGAAGGTCGACGACCTGCTGACCAAGGCGTCGGCGGAGATGGACGAGGCCGCCCGCGTCGCGCTGTACAGAGAGGCGCAGGAGATCGTCAACGCCGAGGCGCCGTGGATCTTCCTGTGGCTGCCGCAGGACATCTATGGTGTGTCGAAGCGCCTGGAAGGCTGGAAGCCGAGCGCCGACAGCCGCATCAACCTGCACGACGCCTGCCTGAAGCAGACCTCCTGACGGGCCCCGCCCGACCGCCATCCTGACCACCACCTCCAGCCCCCGAGGAGGACGGACCGGTGACACTGGGCAAGCTCATCGAGCGCCTTGCGCACCTCGTTCCGGTGCTGCTCGGCGTCAGCCTCATCGTGTTCCTGATGATGTCGCTGACGCCGGGCGATCCGGTGGAGATCATGCTGGGAGACCAGCATGTCACGGCCGAGCAGGAAGCCGCCCTGCGGCACGACCTCGGCCTCGACCGGCCACCGCACGAACGCTTCGTGCTGTTCGTCGGCAATGCCCTGACGGGTGACTTCGGCATGTCGTTCTACCACCGCCGGCCGGTGGGCGACGTCATCGCCGAGCGCCTGCCGGCCACCATCGAACTGACGCTGGTGGCGATGATCCTGGCCCTGGTCACCGCCATCCCCCTTGGCGTGCTGGCGGCGGTGCGGAAGGCGACCGTCTTCGACAAGGCGGCGACCGTGACCTCGCTGCTCGGCGTCTCCATGCCGCATTTCTGGTTCGGCATCCTGCTGCTGATGCTGTTCGCGGTGAACCTGCACTGGCTGCCGGTCGCCGGCCGCATCGACTTCGAGTACCAGGTGGAGCCCATCACCCACCTGCTGTTGATCGACACCCTGCTGCGCGGCCGGCCCGATGCCTTCCTCAACGCCCTTGGCCACATCATCCTGCCGGCGGTGACCCTCGGCATGGCCATGGCGGCCATTCTCATGCGGGTGACGCGCACCTCCATGCTGGAGGTTCTGCGTGCCGACTATGTGCGTTTCGCCGAGGCCAAGGGCTTGAGCCGCACCCGCATCCTGGTGCGCCACGCGCTCAAGAACGCCCTGATCCCGACCGTCACCGTGGCGGCGCTGGAAACCGGCACCCTGCTCGGCGGCAACATGATCGTCGAGACCATCTTCGGCTGGCCGGGGCTCGGGCGGCTGGTGGTGGAGAGCATCTTCCAGCGCAACTATCCCCTGGTGCAGGCCGCCGTGCTGCTCTACGCGGTGACCTACGTGATGCTCAACTTCATCGCCGACATCCTCTACACCGTCCTCAACCCGCGGGTGAAGCTATGACGACGGCCGTCTCCACTCCCGCCTCTGGCGCCGGTCTCGACCCGGCCGCCGCCGCCCCTGCCCGCGCCCAGTCGCCGCGCGCCCGCGCGCTGCGCAATTTCGCCTCCAACCGCCTGGCGCTGGCGAGCGCCATCGTGGTGCTGCTGTTCGTCGTCATGGCGGTGGCCGCCCCGCTGATCGCCCCGCACGACCCCAACGAGACCGACCTGTTCCGCCGCCTGCAACCGCCGGCCTGGATCGCCGGCGGGGAGTGGGCTTATCCGCTCGGCTGCGACGCGCTCGGGCGGGACATCCTGTCGCGCATCATCTACGGCGCCCGCATCTCCATTTTCATCGGCACCGCTGTCATCGTCGTCGCCACCACCATCGGCATCATGGCCGGGCTCGCCGCCGGCTACCTGCGCGGCTGGGTCGATACCGCCATCAGCCGGCTGGTCGACATCCTGCTCGCCTTCCCCTACCTGATCTTCGCCATCGGCCTGATGGCCATGATGGGGCCGGGCCTGCTGAACATCGTGCTGGCGCTGGCCTACAAGGAATGGGTGATCCCCTGCCGGGTGGTGCGCGGCGAGACGCTGGCGGCGCGCGAGATGGAGTACGTCGAGGCCGCCCGCGCCCTCGGTGCCAGCCGCGGCTATGTGATGTGGCGGGAAATCCTGCCCAACATCCTGTCGCCGGTGGTGGTCGTCTCCACCATCCGCATGGCCAACGTCATCATCCTGGAGGCCAGCCTGTCCTTTCTCGGCCTCGGCGTGCAGCCGCCCACCGCCTCGTGGGGCAGCATGGTCGCCGACGGCCGCGCCTTCATGCTGGAGGCGTGGTGGGTGAGCACCTTCCCCGGCCTCGCCATCGTGGCACTGGTGCTGTCGCTCAACGTGGCGAGCCAGGGCCTGCGCGACGCCTTCGACCCCAAGTTCCACGACTGACGCGGAGACGGCCCATGATGCCCGCGACCCTCGACCGTCCCGACACCGCCACGCCGCCGGTGGGCGAGCCCGCGCCGATCCTGTCCGTTCGCGGCCTGCGCACCTGCTTTCGCACCAGCCAGGGCGTCGTGCGGGCGGTGGACGGGGTCTCCCTCGACGTGCGGCCGGGCGAATGCCTGGGCGTGGTCGGCGAGTCCGGTTCCGGCAAGTCGGTGACCTTCGCCTCGGTGATGGGGCTGATCCGCAAGCCCGGCTGGATTGACGGCGGCGAGATCCTCTATCGCGGCCGCGACCTCGCCAAGACCGACGAGCGCACGCTGCGCGCCCTGCGCGGCAAGGACATCGCCATGACCATGCAGGATGCATTGACCGCCCTCAACCCGGCGCTGACGGTGGGCGAGCAGATCCTGGAGGTGCTCCACGCCCACGCCGACGACCTGCCGCGCGGCCGCGCCGGCCGGGCCGAGGCCAGGCGGCGGGCGGTGGAGATGCTCGATCTGGTCGGCATCCCCTCGCCAGCCAGCCGTTTGACCGAGTACCCGCACCAGTTCAGCGGCGGCATGCGCCAGCGCATCATGATCGCC
>JAEWWF010000317.1 GCA_023396465.1 Pseudomonadota bacterium | reverse complement strand
ATGCGGGCGAAGGCGTCCTCGCAGGCGGCCTCGTCGGTGATGTCGAGCGGCAGCGCCACCGCCCCCGGCAGCCGTGCCGCCAGGGCCTCCAGCGGTGCCGGGCTGCGGCCGGCAAGCAGCACCGTCGCCCCCGCCCCGGCCAGCGCCGAAGCCGCCGCCGCGCCCAGGCCGCCGCCGGCGCCGGTCACCAGCGCCACCCGTCCCGTCAGATCGAAAGCCGTCGCCGCCATGCCTGCCTCATCCGCCAGTGGTCGGCGCAGGGATGCCACGGCCGGCCGGCAGGGGCAAGATCACTCGGCGGCCGGGGCGGCGGTGAGGGTGCGGCGGACGGCGTCGCGCCAGCCAGCCACCTTGCGCGCCCGCACCGGCTCGGCCATGGCCGGCTCGAAGCGGCGGTCCAGGTGCCACTGGCGGGCGAACTCCGCCGGCGGCGGGTAGAACCCGGCGCGGTAGCCGGCGAGATAGGCCGCCCCCAGCGCTGTCGTCTCCAGGGTGTCGGGGCGGTCGACCGGGGTGTCGAGGATGTCGGCCAGGAACTGCATCATCCAGTCGCTTGCCACCATGCCGCCGTCGCAGCGCAGGACGGAGGCGCCGAAGTCGTTGCCGCCCCAGTCGCCGCGCATGGCGTCGAGCAGATCGCGGGTCTGGTAGGCGACGCATTCCAGTGCCGCGCGGGCGAACTCGCGCGGGCCGGTGGCGCGGGTGAGGCCGTAGACGGCGCCGCGCGCCGCCGCATCCCAGTAGGGCGCCCCCAGGCCGACGAAGGCCGGCACCAGATAGACCTCCTGCGCCTCGTCGGCCTGTTCGGCCAGCGCCTGGGTTTCGGAGGCGGCGGAGATCAGCCCCATGGCATCGCGCAGCCACTGCACGGCGGCGCCGGCAACGAAGATGGAGCCCTCCAGCGCATAGGTGCGCTTGCCGTCCAGCTGCATCATGACGGTGGTGAGCAGGCGGTTGCGGCTGGTGACGCTCTGCGGCCCGGTGTTGAGCAGGGCGAAGCAGCCGGTGCCGTAGGTGGACTTGATCATGCCCGGCTCGAAGCAGGCCTGGCCGATGCAGGCGGCCTGCTGGTCGCCGGCCATGCCGAGCACCCGGATGGGGCCGCCGAACAGCTCCGGCAGGGTCTCGCCGAAGTCGGCGGCGCAGTCGCGCACCTCCGGCAGCACGGCGGCCGGTACGCCCAGGATGTCGCCCATCACCGCGTCCCACTCGCCGGTGTGGATGTTCCACAGCAGGGTGCGGCTGGCGTTGGTGGCGTCGGTGGCGTGGCTGCGCCCGCCGGTCAGGCGCCACAGCAGGAAACTGTCGACGGTGCCGAAGCACAGCTCCCCGGCGGCGGCGCGGGCGCGGGCGCCCTCCACCCGGTCGAGGATCCAGGCCAGCTTGGTGCCGGAGAAATAGGGGTCGATGAGCAGGCCGGTGCGGCTGCGCGCCTCGGTCTCATGGCCGGCGCGGCGCAGGCTGTCGCACAGGGCATGGGTGCGGCGGTCCTGCCAGACGATGGCATTGTGGATGGCGCGGCCGGTCTTCCGCTCCCACACCACCGTCGTCTCGCGCTGGTTGGTGATGCCGATGCCGGCGATGTCGGCGGCGGTGGCGCCGGCCTTGGCCATGACCTCGCGGCCGGTCTGCACCACCGTGCGCCACAGGTCTTCCGGGTCGTGCTCCACCCAGCCGGAGGCGGGAAAGTGCTGGGGGAATTCCTGCTGCGCGATGGCGCGCACACGGCGGTCGCGGTCGAACAGGATCGCCCGCGACGACGTGGTGCCCTGGTCGATGGCGAGGACATAGCCGGTCATGGTGCTCGGTCTCCCCCGGGAAAAGACGGGGCCGGCGGCGCGGGTGCGCCCCCGGCCCGAGTTGGGGTTAGGAAGGGTACGGGAGGACGCGGATCAGTTGGCCGCGTTGGCGTCCTGCCAGGACTTGACCAGTTCGTCGTAGGAGACGGTCTGGCCCTGTTCCTTCTCGTTCGCCAGCTTGGGCTTGGGCGCGCCCGGCTGGTCGAACCAGTACTGGGCGTCGCGCGGCTCGTTCAGCTTGGGGCCGCACTCGCCCTGGATGCCGGCACGCTCCAGGCGGGCCATGACGTCATCCTGCTGCTTCGCCAGGGTGTCCATGGCCTGCTGCGGCGTCACCTCGCCGGTCACCGCCTGGGCGACGTTCTGCCACCACAGCTGGGCCAGCTTCGGGTAGTCGGGCACGTTGGTGCCGGTCGGGGTCCACAGCACGCGGGCCGGGCTGCGGTAGAACTCCACCAGACCGCCCAGCTTGGGCGCCCGCTCGGTGAAAGACTCATGCCGGATGTCGCTGTCGCGGATGGGCGTCAGGCCGACGTGGGTCTTCTTCAGGCTGACCGACTTGGCGACGGTGAACTGGGCATAGAGCCAGGCCGCCTTGCGACGCTCTTCCGGCGTCGACTTGAGCAGCGTCCACGAGCCGGCATCCTGGTAGCCGAGCTTCATGCCCTCTTCCCAGTACGGGCCGTGCGGGCTCGGCGCCATGCGCCACTTGGGATTGCCGCTGTCGTCGACCACCGGCAGACCGTCCTTGGCCATGTCGGCGGTGAAGGCGGTGTACCAGAATATCTGCTGGGCGACGTTGCCCTGCGCCGGCACCGGCCCGGCCTCGGAGAAGGTCATGCCGGCCGCTTCCGGCGGCGCGTACTGCTTCAGCCAGTCGATGTACTTGGTGAGGGCGAAGACGGCGGCTGGGCCGTTGGTGTCGCCGCCGCGCTCCACCGACGAGCCGACCGGGCGGCAGCCGTCGACGCGGATGCCCCATTCGTCCACCGGCTTGCCGTTGGGCAGGCCCTTGTCGCCGGCACCAGCCATGGACAGCCAGGCATCGGTAAAGCGCCAGCCAAGCGACGGGTCCTTCTTGCCGTAGTCCATGTGGCCGTAGACGCGCTGGCCGTTGATCTCCTTCACGTCGTTGGTGAAGAAGTCGGCGATGTCCTCATAGGCCGACCAGTTGACCGGCACGCCCAGGTCATAGCCGTACTTTTCCTTGAACCGGGCCTGGAGGTCGGGATCGTTGAACCAGTCGTAGCGGAACCAATAAAGGTTGGCAAACTGCTGGTTGGGCAGCTGGTAGATCTTGCCGTCCGGCCCGGTGGTGAAGGAAATCCCCATGAAATCCTCGATGTCGAGCATGGGGTTAGTGACGTCCTTGCCGGCGCCGTCCATCCAGTCGGACAGCGGCACCACCTGATCGTAGCGGATGTGGGTGCCGATGAGATCGCTGTCGTTGACCCAGCCGTCATAGATGTTCTGGCCGGACTGCATCTGGGTCTGCAACTTCTCGATCACATCGCCTTCGCCGATCAGGTCGTGGGTGACCTTGATGCCGGTGATTTCGGTAAAGGCGCGGGCGAGGGTCTTGGCCTCGTATTCATGGGTGGTGATCGTTTCCGAAACGACCTTGATGTCCATGCCCTTGAAGGGCTCGGCCGCCTTGATGAACCATTCCATCTCCTTCAGCTGGTCTTCCTTGGACAGCGTGGAGGGCTGGAACTCGCTCTCGATCCACCGCTTGGCCGCCTCCATGTCGGCCCAGGCGCTGCCGGGTCCGAGGACGACCAGCATGGCGGTGGCTGCCGCCAGCGAACGACGCATCATGTGTGTTCCTCCCTGAATGCTCCGGGTGATTGCCCCGGATGCGGGTTCGATGCGGGTAAGGTGGTCGGGGGCCGCATCCTCCCCCGGTTCCCGGCCGGGTGCCGAGCCCTCAGGCTCAGACCCAGCGGAAGACGCAGGCGGCATAGACGACCGACAGGATGGAGGCGCCCCACAGCGCCATGTCCGTCAGGCCAAGCCAGCCGAGATGGATCCACGCCGCCCCCAGCAGCGAGATGAACAACCGGTCGCCGCGGGTGGTGACGATGCGCAGCACGCCGACCCGTTCGGTCTGCGGCCGGGCGATGTCCCACACCGTCATGGCGATGAGGGCGGTGACGATGGACAGGAAGAAAATGGCGGTGGGCCACGTCCAGGCCATCCAGGCGAGTGTCATGGCGGAAGTCTCCTTCGCTCACACGCGGCCCAGGGCGAAGCCCTTGGCGATGTAGTTGCGCACGAACCAGATCACGAGGGCGCCGGGGATCAGCGTCAGGAAGCCGGCGGCCGCCAGCACGCCCCAGTCCATGCCGGAGGCGGAGACGGTGCGGGTCATGATGGCCGAGATCGGCTTGGCCTCGGTGGCGGTCAGGGTGCGGGCCAGCAGCAGTTCCACCCAGCTGAACATGAAGCAGAAGAAGGCGGCGACGCCGATGCCGCTGGCGATCTGCGGCATGAAGATGCGGGTGAAGAAGCGCGGGAAGCTGTAGCCGTCGATATAAGCCGTCTCGTCGATTTCCTTCGGCACGCCCGACATGAAACCTTCGAGAATCCACACCGCCAGCGGCACGTTGAACAGGCAGTGGGCGAGCGCCACGGCGATGTGGGTATCGAACAGCCCCACCGCCGAATACAGCTGGAAGAACGGCAGCGCGAAGACGGCCGGCGGCGCCATGCGGTTGGTCAGCAGCCAGAAGAACAGGTGCTTGTCGCCAAGGAAGCGGTAGCGCGAGAAGGCATAGGCCGCCGGCAGCGCCACGGCGACGGAAATCACCGTGTTCAGAACGACATAGATCGTCGAGTTGATGTAGCCGCGATACCACGACGGATCGGTGAAGATGACCATGTAGTTGGCCAGCGTCGGGTTGTTCGGCCACAGGGTGAAGGTCGACAGGATCTCGGTGTTCGTCTTGATGCTCATGGTGAACAGCCAGTAGATCGGCAGGAGCAGGAAGACGATGTAGAGCGTCGGCACGATCCACCGCTTGGGCAGCCGGCGGCGGGTGGCGCGGGCCCGGGCGCGGGCATCGACCACCGGCCGGCGGGTCGGCGTCTGGGCGCCGGTGGACAGGGCGGCGATGGGAGTTTCCTGCATCACGGGGCATCCTTCGTCTTGCCGGTCATGACCGTGTAGAAGGCCCACGACACCAGCAGGATGATCAGGAAGTAGACGATGGAGAAGGCGGCAGCGCGGCCGAGGTCGAACTGGCCGATGGCCATCTTCACCAGGTCGATGGACAGGAAGGTGGTGGCGCTGCCGGGGCCGCCGCCGGTGACGACGAAGGGCTCGGTGTAGATCATGAAGCTGTCCATGAACCGCAGCAGCACGGCGATCACCAGCACCCGCTGCATCTTGGGCAACTGGATGTAGCGGAAGATCGCCCACTTGCTGGCGCCGTCGATGCGCGCCGCCTGGTAATAGGCGTCGGGGATCGACTGCAGGCCGGCGTAGCACAGCAGCACCACCAGACTGGTCCAGTGCCACACGTCCATGACGATGACGGTGATCCAGGCGTGCAGCGGCACCAGGGTATAGTTGAAGCCGACGCCGAGGACGTTGTTCAGGAAGTTGCCGAGCAGCCCGATATCGGGGCGGGCGAACACCTGCCAGATGGTGCCGACCACGTTCCAGGGGATCAGCAGCGGCAGCGCCATGGTCACCAGGCACACCGGCACCAGCCAGCCCTTGCGCGGCATGGCGAGCGCGACGGCAATGCCGAGCGGGATCTCGATGGCGAGGATGATGCCGGAGAACAGGAACTGCCGCCACAAGGCATCGTGGAAGCGGCTGCTGGTCAGCACGTCTTCGAACCACGCCGTGCCGGCCCAGAAGAAGGCGTTGTTGCCGAAGGTGTCCTGGACGGAATAGTTCACCACCGTCATCAGCGGCACCAGGGCGGAAAAGGCCACCAGCACCACCACCGGCAGCACCATGAACCACGCCTTGTTGTTCAGCTTCTTGTCCATGGCTCAGGCCTCCCCCTCGGTCAGCCACAGGTGATCGTCGACGTAAAGGTTGGTCGCCTGCGGGTCGAACTGCGCCCGCACGCCATCGGCCGGCACCTCGGCGTCCTCCGGCAGCAGGGCGTTGAGCGCGAGGCCGTCCAGCCGCGCCTTGACCACCCGGAAGCGCCCCACATCGTCCACCCGCTCCACCTGCACCGGCAGGCCGTCGGTCCGCGACAGGCGGACGAATTCGGGCCGCACGCCGATCTCGGTCTTCGCCCCCTGCGGCAGGGCGCGGTAGCCGCCGCGCAGGGGAACCTGATGGCTGCCGACCGTCGCCAGCGCACCGTCGACACGGCACGGCAGCACGTTCATGCCGGGGCTGCCGATGAAGTAGCCGACGAAGGTATGCGCCGGGCGCTGGAACAGCTCGTGCGGAGTGCCCACCTGCACCACCTCGCCGTCGTACATCACCACCACCTTGTCGGCGAAGGTCAGGGCCTCGGTCTGGTCGTGGGTGACGTAGATCATGGTGTGGGCGAAGCGCCGGTGCAGGTGCTTCAGCTGGCTGCGCAGCAGCCACTTGAGATGCGGGTCGATGACCGTCAGCGGCTCGTCGAA
>JAEWWF010000207.1 GCA_023396465.1 Pseudomonadota bacterium | reverse complement strand
ACCAGCGGCGCGGCGCGGCCGGTGGCGGCGGGCGGGTGAAGGTGGCGGTGCTGCGCCTGTCGCGCATCGCCAACTTCGACGATTTCGACCCGCTGGCCGCCGAGCCCGATGTCGCGCTCACCTGGGTGCAGCCGGGACAGGCCATCCCCGGCGATGCCGACGTGGTGATCCTGCCCGGCTCCAAGGCGACGCTGGCCGACCTCGCCTTCCTGCGGGCGCAAGGATGGGACGTCGACCTTGCCGCCCACCTGCGGCGCGGCGGCCGCATCCTCGGCATCTGCGCCGGTTACCAGATGCTCGGCCGCAGGGTGCGTGACCCGGAGGGCATCGAGGGTCCGCCAGGCGAGGCGGCGGGGCTCGGGCTGCTGGACGTCGAGCCGGTGATGCGCGGCGCCAAGACCCTGCGCGAGACGGCGGGGACGGAGGCGGCCTCGGGCCTCGCCGTCGCCGGCTACGAGATGCACATGGGCAAGACCACCGGCCCCGACCTCGCCCGCCCCTGGCTGCGGTTGGGGGACGGGCCAGACGGGGCGCTGTCGGCCGACGGGCGGGTACGCGGCTGCTACCTGCACGGCCTGTTCGCCGCCGATGCCTTCCGCCGCCGCGTGTTCGGCCTGGAGGGGGCGGCGGTGGACTACGACGCCGGGGTGGAGGCGGCGCTGGACGCGCTCGCCGATCACCTGCAAGCCCATGCCGACCTGCCGGCGCTGGAACGGGCGGCGGGGCTTTAAGATGCCCCGGACGGCGACGGCCGCACCAGAAGAAGCGGCACCGCCGCCGTCAGCACCGCCGCCACGGCCACCGCCGCCGCCACCGCGGCGATGATCGGCGGCCATGTCAGGGGCCGGAACACGCCGAGGCCAACAATCACCGCCAGGGCCGGCAGGTCGAGGAAATGGGTGAAGGCGGCCAGCCGGCTCGCCCGCGCCGCCGCCAGGGCCGGATCATTCGCCCGACTGAGCCGCCGCAGCCGGCGGAAAGCCAGCCGGGTGATGGTATTGCCCTCGATGAACTCCAGCGTGAACAGGACGATCATCGCCAGCAGCCACGGCTGATCGAGCACCGCGGCGCCGTGGAAGACCGCCGTCATGACGGCTCCGGCGGCGGCCAGCAGCAGGGCGCCCGGCACCACCAGGGCATCGTAGCACCGCGCCACCAGCGCCGCCGCCTCGGCAAAGCCGGCGGCATCGCGGCTGCGGCGGCCGTGCAGGTCGGCCATGAACACGGCCAGCAGTCCGCCGCCCATGACCAGCACGCCGACGAGATGGGCGAAGCGCAGCAGCTCGTAAGTCATCATGGCCGGGCGTCCCGGACCGGGGCGGTGGCGGTAGCGGCGGCACGGCGGCGCGGCCGGACCACCGACAGGCCGACCACCGCCAGCAGCAGCACCAGGTTGAGGGTGCCGAAGATGTCCTCGCGGGCGATCAGCGCCTCGGTCGAGGCGCCGGCGGCAGCAGCGGCGGCGATCTCGCCGCCCAGCGGCAACAGCACCAGCAGGCCGTTGGCGGCGATCACCGGCACCAGGGCCAGCTTGGCCTTCAGCCACAGCGGCCACGGGCGCGGCAGCCGGCGGGCGAGCAGGCCGCCGCTCATCCCCAGCAGCACCATGCCGGGCAGAATAAGGCTCCAGGTGGTGGTGTCCTTCAGGGCCATCAGGGCGGCGAAGTCGGGCGCCGCCGGATCGGCGACGGCAGCCATCAGCACATGCAGGAAGGCGCTGCCGACGACGGCGGCAAGGGCGAGCAGATGAAGGGTGAGCAGGGCGGAACGCATGGCGCGGGTCCTTCCACGGGTGGACGATGGCAAAAGCCTGCCATGGCATTACCTGCTATACCATGTATTTTGTCGGCCATCCTGAAAATCCTTGCCTTGGCAGGCATCTGCCGCCACCCTGAGCCCATGCAGACCACCCCGCCGCCCTGGACCATCCCCCGCGACTCGGCCGACGCCTTCGCCGTCGAGGACAGCATGGGGTTTGTGGTCAATCGCCTCGCCCGCCTGTTCGCCGCCGCCTTGCAGGAGCGTCTGGCGCCGCTGAACCTCACCACCGGCGCCTTCCCGGTGCTCCTGGCGCTGTGGGCGGAAGACGGGATCAGTCAGCGCACCATCGCCCAGCGCCTGCCGCTGGACGAAACCACGCTGGTGCGCACCCTCGACCGCATGGAGCGCGACGGCCTCGTCCACCGCGCCCGCGATACCGCCGACCGCCGCCGCATCGTGGTGCGCCTCACCGACCACGGCCGCGGCCTGAAGGAGCCGGCGCTGGCCGCCGCCGAGGCGGTCAATGCCGTGGCGCTGGGCGGCCTCGCGCCCGATGCCACCGACGCCGTGCGCGAGGCCATGCGGCGGATGGTGGCCGCCCTGGCGGCGGACACGGCTTGACGCCACCGGCCACGACCGCCACCTGAAGGGCGGACAGCGGCGCACGGACACAGAGGAGAAGCGGGTGTCGGATCAGCTCAATGTCTTCGGAGACCCCATCGAACCGTGCAGCACCAGCCCGCGCACCGGGTTCTATCGCACTGGCTGCTGCGAGACGGGGCCGGAAGACCTCGGCCTGCACCTGATCTGCGCGGTGATGACCGCCGACTTCCTCGCCTTCAGCAAGCGCGCCGGCAACGACCTGTCGACCCCACGGGCGGAGTTCGGCTTTCCCGGCCTCAAGCCCGGTGATCGCTGGTGCCTATGCGCCGGCCGCTGGCGCGAAGCCCATGACGCCGGCATGGCGCCGCAGGTGATGCTGAAGAGCACCCACGAGGAGGCCCTGGCGGTGATCCCGCTCGACGTGCTGAAGCAGTACGCCCTGGACCCGAGCTAACGGCCGGCGGTCACGCCCACCACTGACGCAGGCGGCCGAGGCGGCTGGTCCGCTCGCCGGCCTGGGGCTTGAACCCCTCCGGTTTACGGGCGGCGAGGCTGGTGATGATGGTCGGCCCGCTGATGCCGACCATGATCGCCTCCCGTGCCGATGCAGGCCCCACCAGGAGGGCCGCGACCACCCCGGCGGCACAGGTGACAAGGATGCTGAACAGGAAGTTGACGCTCAGTAGTTCGTCGAGGGCAGTCTCACGATTCTTTATCAGGCGCAAAAACTCGGTGATAATCGCTCCCAGGAGCGCCCAGGCGGTCATTTCGGTAAGAATAAAATCAACCATTGTTGCCACGATTCCTGAATCGATGCGACGGGTGTATATTGCCGGACTGAACTAGGCAGGGGAAGCGACATCGCTTCTGGACGGTGAGACAGAGGTGTCAAGGGGGCTTGATGACAGAGGACGGCGAGGGCGCCGGCCGCGCCCGCAATGTGAGCTTCACGACGGCGGCGGAACGACATCGCCGGGGCGGTCTGGCCCGCCGCATTCATGAAGTGGCGTCGAGTGACATCCGTCGCCGACTGCTGGCGGCGCGCGATGCCGTGGCCCGGCATGTCCTGGATGGTGACGTGCCCCTTGCACAGGCGCGGGGTGGTGGACCCCGGTACGCCACGGTCGGGATCGGCGCTGATCCGGCCGAATGCCAGCCGGCCGGCCACTACGTGCTTCGCGTCGAAAGTAATGATGATGACTTTCTGAAGCGCGTGTACCGGAATGTCGGTCCCGCTCACGATGGGTTCGGGGTCAGGCTGGTGCCGCGCTCCGCCCCACTCAGCCAGAACTGGCTCACCAACCTTTGGAAAACGCGCCGCCCGCCGAAAGCGGGAAAACCGATCGCCATGGGGTGCGCCATTGCCGGCGAGACCGACCACCATTACTTCGGATCGCTTGGCTGTTTCGTCACCAGCAAAAGCGACGACGGCCAATGCTTCGCCCTGACGGCGGAGCATGTTTTCCACGGACCAGCCGGCAGCGGACAAGGGCATTTCGTCGTCAGTCCGGCACGCGCGGTCTGCGGCTCTGGCATGCTCGCGGCCCGCTTCGGCACCACCGTACACAGCCATCCCCGCGACCACGACAGTTGCCTGATCTCCGTTGACCAGAATTATCATGCCTGGGCGAAGAATACCCTTGAGTATGGCAAACGGGAACGTTGGCTCAGCCCAACCCCAGACTTGCCGGTTCTGCGCATGAAGGTCGGCAAGGTGGGGGCCGCGTCTGGGTATCGGCCGGGCATCGTGCAGCAGATCGGCGTGTCCATGAAGACCGTCTACGACGACGGCGTCGAAGTGGTCATGACGGATCTCTTTGAAGTGCAGGGCTTGTTCTGGCGCGGCTTCTCCCGCCCTGGCGATTCCGGGGCGGTGGTGTTCGAGACGTCGAGCCGGCGGCCGCTTGGGATGGTGGTCATGGGCAGCGGCGCCCGGACGCTATGCGTCGAGTTGCCACGGACGTTGGACCACGTTGGCGTCGTGATCGCCCCCGGCATGCGCCGCAGCTTCGCCAGCTGAGCCGGCGCCCGCGGTCAGGCGAATATAACGCGGCCCCAGGGCCGCCTCAGTGCCACGCCCTGGCCAGAAAGCCGAAGGGGGCGGATTTCTTGATCTCGACCTCCAGGCCGGGGAGCGAGCGGCGGATGCGGTCATCACGCTTGCGGTCCCGGCGGGTCACCAGAACGACAACATGTTCGTCGCCCGCGCGTCCGCCAATTCCGACAGAAACCACGCCCGGCAGACGCAGAACCTCGGTCCGATGCATGTCCAGGGTGGACTTCCACAGCGGAAACCGATCATCCGTCGTCGACTTCATGGACTTCGACACGCTGCGCTCCCAGGCGGACCCATTCGATCCCAGGCGGTTCCAAACCATATCAGGTCCGCCGAATCGGTCGCAAGGTGATAACGGCTGCGGGTAACCACCGGTCGCAACGGCACGCCGGAAAGCGTATGGGCAAAGGGGCCGCCCGCAGGCAGCCCCTTCCCCCGTCACGGTGAGACGCGGATCGGTCAGGCGCCGATCTCGCCACCGCCCTTCTTGGTGATGGCGACCACCGCCGGACGCGGCGGCATGCCGTCCTTGAAGTCCGGCCAGCGAGTGCTGGGGGTGTCGAAGGTGGAGTCCTTGTCGTCGCCCGGATGCTGCACGGCGACGAACAGGGTGGTGCTGTCCGGCGTGAAGCAGGGGCCGCACATTTCCGCGCCCTGCGGGGTGCGGAAGAAGTGACGGGTCAAGGCACGGCCATGGCCCTCCACATCCGCCGCCCAGATACCATCGGCGAAACCGGCGGTGCCCGGCGAGCCGTCGGTGGCGATCCAGATACGGCCCTGCTTGTCGAAGGCCATGTTGTCCGGGCAGGACAGCCAGCCATTCTCGGTCACGCCCTCGGCGTATTGGGCGCCGTGGGCGGGATCGGCGGGGTTGCCGGCCAGCAGGAAGACCTGCCAGGTGAATTCCTGGGCCGCATGGTTCTTCGCGGGACCACGATCACCGGGGGGGATCATCTCGATGACATGACCATACTTGTTCGCGGCGCGCGGGTTGGCCTTGTCGATCTGGTCGTCCTTGCGGCGAGTGTTGTTGGTCAGGTTGGCGAAGACGGTGCCGGTGACCGGATTGGGCTCGACGTCCTCGGGGCGATCCATGGGAGTGGCGCCCAGAAGGTCGGCGGCGCGGCGAACCTCGATCAGCACGTCGGCCTGGCTCTCGAAGCCGTTCTCGGCGGTGAGCGGGCCCATGCCGTGGACCAGCGGCAGCCACATCAGCGAGCCGTCGGCCTCCAGCTTGGCGACGTAGAGGGTGCCGTCGTCCAGCAGCGCCGAGTTGGCCGCGCGGTCGTTGCCCACCTTGCCGTTGGAGACGAACTTATAGATGTACTCGAAACGCTCGTCGTCACCGGTGTAGACCACCAGACGGCCGTCGTTGTTGACGACGGTGGTGGCGCCCTCGTGCTTCATGCGGCCAAGGGTGGTGCGCTTCTTCGGCATCGAGGTCGGATCATACGGATCGAACTCGACCATCCAGCCGAAGCGATTGGCTTCGTTGGGCTCCTTGTCGAGATCGAAGCGGTCGTGGAAGCTGGCCCAGCCATAGAACGGTTCGTCGGTGATGCCGTAGCGGGCGTAGTTGCGGGCTTCCGGATGAACGTTCAGCTTCACCTTCTTGCCGGCTTCGATCTTGCCCTTGGTGAGCTTCTCGACCTCGGCCACGGTGACCTCGCGGCCGGCCTTCTCGGACAGCGCCTTGGCGATGGACGCGGCGGTGTCGCCCTCCTTCACCTCATGCACGGCCTGGATCTTGCCCGTGAAATAGCCGTGGAAGTTCTCCTCGGCGATCAGCACCGTGCCCCACGGCGTCTCGCCGCCAGCGCAGTTGTTGAGGGTGCCGATGACCTTGCGCCCCGTCGGGTCGGCGGCGGTTTGCAGGCGCTTGTGGCCGGCGGCGGGGCCGGTCACTTCCATCTCGGTGTCCAGGGCGGTGATGCGGCGGGCATAGGTGCTGCCCTCCACCACCTGCCAGCCGTCGGCGCCCTTTTTCACCTCGATGATCGCGTGGCCATGGGCGGCCATCTCGACGTCGATCATTTCCTTGGTCTGGGCGGCGATGTCGTCGGGGCCGATGCCCTTGAACATCAGCTGACGGTCGGTGTACTCGTGGTTCACGGCCAGCAGACCATGATCGGAGGTCTTGGAGCCCTGAGGCAGCGGGAAATAGCCGATGTAGTCGGCATTGTAACCGAACTGCTTGACCTGGGCGGCGGCGGTCTGGTTGAGGGGGTCGAAGGCCGGCGCGTCGGCCAGCACCTTGTCGCCCCACCGGATGATCACATTGGCCTCGTATCCCTCGGCGACGTGCATGTCGGGATCGTAGCCGTGCGGCAGTTCCTTGAAGGTCAGGGTCGACTGCTGCGCGGCCAGCGCCTGACGGCTGACCGAGGCGCCGACGGCACCGCCGACGGCGGTCATGGCGGCCGCCACCGACAGGCCCTTCAGGGCGGTGCGGCGGCTGAAGCGGGCGGCGATCAGGTCGCCGATGGTGGGAACGACGGGAACGTTGACGCCGTCGTCCTGACTGGCGTCATAGGACCGGGCGGAAAGATCGGTGGTGTCGCTCATGGGAGACTCGTTCCGGCAGTGGAGGGAGATCGCCCAGAACAATATGGACCGCGCTTCGTTTTTCCCGTGAAAGTTCAAAGGCGCCGGCTTTGCGGAAATGTTGCAACCGTCCGTTGGCGTCAGTTCTTGTCCTCGCCCATGGACATGATCCCAACGCCCATGCCGTCCGAACCGAAGGTCACGAACAAACCAAAAAACAGCAAAATCAGATAGAGCGCCGTGTTGTCGCTGGCCCATGCCAGGGTGCGGATACCCCCGAGGTCGGTGGCCAGCACCAACCCGCCGAACAGAAACCCGCCGAAGGTGCCATAGAGCAGGTGCTTGAGCAGGAAGTCGATGGCCTTGCGCTCGTGCGGGTTCAACGGCATGGCGGGCTCCTGGCGGGGTTGGCGTCGACGCGCCACCAGCATGGCGGCGGCGCGTCCGGCGGTCATTGCGAACGGTCAGTCGGCGTCTTCGTGCCAACTCGACGCCGAGCCGGTGGTGGCGTCGAAGCTGCCATCCTGCTCTGGCGGGCAGCCCAGCACCGCCATCAGCGCCGCCACCTGGGCCACCGCCGCCTCGGCCGCCGCCGCGTCGGTCGAGCGGGCGACGATGGAGGTGCCGATGCGGCTGCCGCGCACGAAGGGATAACTGCCGATCTCCACGGTCGGGAAGGCGTCCTGGATGCCGCCCAGACCTTCGGCGACGTCCCCTTCGCGGATATAGGCCGTCACCGCCCGGCTGTGAACCGGCGCCCCGCCCGCCAACTGATGCTTCACCGAGTCCAGCATGGCGCTGGCGATGCGCGGCACGCCGGCCATGACGAAGACGTTCTCCACCCGAAAGCCCGGGGCATGGCTGACCGGGTTGTCGATCAGCGCCGCCCCAACCGGAATGCGCGCCATGCGCAGGCGCGCGGCGTTCAGCCCCTCGGGCCCGTAGTGGTCGCGCAGCCGACGCTCCGCCTCCGGGTTGACCTCCACCGCCAGACCGAAGGCGGCGGCGATGCAGTCGGTGGTGATGTCGTCGTGGGTCGGGCCGATACCGCCGGTGGTGAAAACGTAAGTATAGGCGCCCCGCAGCGCGGTGACGGCGGCGATGATGGCGTCGGGATCATCGGCCACCATCCGCACCTCGCGCAGACGCACGCCGCGTGCCCCCAGGACAGTCGCGAAGGCTTGCACATTGGCGTCGCGGGTACGGCCGGAGAGCACCTCGTTGCCGATCACCAGCAGGGCGGCGGTGACGGTGGGGGAAGCTGGGGCATCGGCGGTCATGGCGGCTCCTTGCGGCTGGCGGGACGCGGCGGCGCTGACAGGGCGGGACGGCGCTGCTATGGTCCTTGCCGGAAACCACGGAGAGCCTCGTCGCATGACCGCCCCCGGCCGCGCGGCCGCAGTTCTGTTGCTCGGCACCTTATATGCGCTAACCCCGGCCGCGATGCCAGCACCGGCCGCCGCCGCCACGCGCGAGCCTGTCACCAGCCTCACCCCCGCTCCGTCCGCCGGGGTGCGGGAGGCGCAGGCGCTGCTGCTGGAACTGGGTTTGTGGGAAGGCGACCCCGACGGCCGCGCCGATGACGCCTTCCGCCGCGCCGTGCAGGCGTTCCAGCGCCACATCGGCCGGCCACCGAGTGGGGAACTGGATGCCGAGACCCTCGGCGCCCTGCGCACTCGGGGCGATGCCGCCCGCACCGCCCGCCGCCTGGACAGCGCCCGCGCCGAGGAAGCGGCAGAGGCGGCGGCCGCCATCGCCGCCGCGCCGGATCTCGCCGACCACCTGACGCCGCAGCCGGGCGATGCCCGGGCCGATGCCGCCCGCGATCTCACCCCTTGCCGCACCACCCCCACGGCCGCCTGCCTGCTGCACGAGGCACGGGAGACCGCCA
>JAEWWF010000128.1 GCA_023396465.1 Pseudomonadota bacterium | reverse complement strand
GCCTCCACCGGCGCCGCGGCGGCCTGCGGCGCCGGCTCGGGCTCCACGGCGGCCGGCACCCGGCTTTCCTCCAGCGGCCGCACCGTGGTCACTGGGCGGCGGCGGATACTTTCGTCATAGCGGGCATTGTCGCCGTCGCCCACCAGACCGCTCTGCACCTGGCCGATGGCGCGGGCGGCGACCGCCGGATCGTCGGCGGCCACGGATGGCTCGTCATCAAACATGGAACAAGAGGCGAGGACGGACATTCCAACCAGCAGCGCGCCAGCCCTCAGGCCGCGACGGCTCCCCGTTTTCACCGCTGCCACGATCTTTTGCCTATCCACCATGACGTCTCCGAACCTTCGTTTTCCGCGTCGGCAACAATTCGGTCAACAAACGCGGCTTTATGTCGCGCCGGTCCCTCACTACAGTGTGGCGAGGGTGATGACAACGGTCGGCCGCGGCGGGAGTATACAGGGCGGGGATGCGCAAGCCCAGTCCGGCCTTGCACGGTCGCGCCGAACACTTCCGAGTTAGAACAATGGACAACGCCTGCCGTTCAATCGTAGCTTCGAGCGGAATACCCGTACCCGGAGAACCGGCAAGCCGCGTCCATATTTTCAGCCCGCCCCGGCACTTAAGGGACGGTTCCACGCTAAGGACTGCACAATGGCCGAACATCAGGACCCCGATCTGAAGATGCCCGACCCCGCAGAACTGACCAAGGCGATGACCGGCATCGCCGAGCGCAGCCAGCGCCTTGTGTCCGAATTTCTCGCCCGTCAGGCGCAGAACCCGGAGGTGCAGGTCAATGACCCGCTGAACCTCGGCCAAGCCTTCCTTGAGATGACCACGCGCCTGATGGCGGACCCGACCAAGCTGGTCGAGGCGCAGATGACGCTGTGGCAGAACTACCTTCAGCTGTGGACCAACACCGCCCGCCGCATGATGGGCGAGAAGACCGATCCGGTGGTGACGCCCGAGCCCGGCGACCGCCGCTTCAAGGACGAGACGTGGCAGGACAACGAAGTCTTCGACTTCATCAAGCAGTCCTACCTGCTGACGTCGCGCTTCGTGCAGGACGTGGTCAACCAGACCGACGGCATGGACGACCACACCCGCAAGAAGCTCGACTTCTTCACCAAGCAGTACGTGGACGCCATGGCGCCCACCAACTTCGCCATGACCAACCCGGAGGTGCTGCGCGCCACCGTGGAGAGCGGCGGCGAGAATCTGGTGAAGGGCCTGGAGCACCTGCTGGACGACCTGGAGCGCGGCCACGGCCGGCTGCGCATCTCCATGACCGACGAAAAGGCCTTCACCGTCGGCGAGAACGTGGCGGCGACACCCGGCCAGGTGGTGTTCCAGAACGACCTGATGCAGCTCATCCAGTACACCCCCACCACTGAAAAAGTGCGCGAGGTGCCGCTGGTGATCGTGCCGCCGTGGATCAACAAGTTCTACATCCTCGACCTGCGGCCCAAGAACAGCTTCATCAAGTGGTGCGTCGACCAGGGCCACACCGTCTTCGTCATCAGCTGGGTCAACCCGGACGAGAAGCTGGCCCTGAAGTCGTTTGAAGACTACATGCGCGAAGGCACCCTGGCCGCCATGGAACAGGCCCGGGTACAGACCGGCGCCGCCAAGGTGAACATGGTCGGCTATTGCCTGGGCGGCACCCTGCTGGCCTCCACCCTGGCCTATCTGGCGGCCACGGGCGAGGCCGACCAGGTGGCGTCGTCGACCTTCCTGACCACGCTGACCGATTTCGAGAAGGCCGGCGACCTCAAGGTGTTCATCGACGAGGACCAGTTGAAGAGCCTCGAAACCAAGATGGACGAAGCCGGCTATCTGGACGGCGCCGACATGGCGACCACGTTCAACATGCTGCGCGCCAACGATCTGATCTGGTCCTTCGTCATCAACAACTACCTTTTGGGCAAGGATCCGTTCCCCTTCGACCTGCTGTACTGGAACAGCGACAGCACCCGCATGCCCGCCGCCATGCACAAGTTCTACCTGCGCAAGATGTACCTGGAGAACAAGCTGCGCGAGCCGGGCGGCATCGAACTGTGCGGCACGCCCGTCGACCTCGGCGCCATCAAGACGCCGGTCTACATGCTGTCCACCCGCGAGGACCACATCGCGCCGTGGGTGGCAACCTATGAACTGATGAACCGCGTCAGCGGCAAGTCCAAGTTCGTGCTGTCGGCCTCCGGCCACATCGCCGGCGTCGTCAACCCGCCGGTTGCCGCCAAATACTGCTACTGGACCAACAGCCGCAAGGCCAAGACCCCCGAGACCTGGCTCAAGGGAGCGGAGCAGCACGACGGCTCGTGGTGGACCGACTGGGATGCCTGGGTCAAGGCGTTCGGCGGCAAGGAGGTGGCGCCGCGCGATCCCGCCAAGGGTCCGCTGAAGGCCCTGGAGCCCGCCCCCGGCAGCTATGTGAAGATGCGCGCCGTGTGACCGGCTGACCCCGTCAGCTTTCCGGCGCCAGCCATTGGGAACGGGGACGACCGGCGGGTCGTCCCCGTTCGCGTCTGACCGGCAGGCTCCCCGTTCCCCGACCCGCCGCGCGAGGTGCCCCGCCATGACCAGCCTCACTCGCCGTCGCCTTCTCGCCACCAGCGGCGCCACCGCCGCCGCTTTGCTGCTCGGCCGCAGCCGGGCCGCCCGGGCC
>JAEWWF010000093.1 GCA_023396465.1 Pseudomonadota bacterium | reverse complement strand
CTGTGTAGCTTATGCGCGCGTAGGGAAACGCGTTTTTGTAATCCGCTATCTGGTTTACGATAAAGATAAGCTCAAAGGGCTTTGGGAAAATAAAATTCGAGAAGTCGATGGCGATGTCGACGGCGTTTGCCGGATTCCACAAGCTCTCTGCCCACTGGAAGATATATCTTATTCCTCCAGTCGGGTTTCCAAACCTGACAGTGGTTGCCTTCATTTGCTCGCCCCTTCCTAATCCCTGGAGCTCGAAATTAGCCAATTATCCTTCCTCACGCCCCTCGAACGCGTCCATCAGCCACTTCGGCGTCTCGTCGAAGTCCGGCGCCATCCACACTCGGCCCTTGTACTGGCCCGGGCGGCGGTCATGGCGCTGCTTCTGTGCCGGATCGGGAACGGCGACCAGCCGAACTGCCTTGCCGTCCTTGCGGATGGCCACGTCCTCGCCGGCCGCGGCGCGGTCGAGCAGGCTGGCGAGCTGCGTCGCGGCTTCCTGTTCGGTAATGGCGGTGGTCGGCATGGGCGAGTGCTCCTCTCTCACATGAGTATAAGTACCCGCCCCCGGGGCGTCACGCCCGCAGCCGGGTGGCCGTGTTGGTCAGGTAGGGCTTGAGGTAGCGGCCGGTATAGCTCTCCTCCACTGTCACGATGTGCTCCGGCGTGCCGGCGGCCACCACGCGGCCGCCGCCTGAGCCGCCCTCGGGGCCGATGTCGATGATCCAATCGGCGGTCTTGATGACCTCCAGGTTGTGCTCGATCACCACCACCGTGTTGCCTGTCTCCACCAGCTGGTGCAGCACCTCCATCAGCTTGCGCACGTCCTCGAAGTGCAGGCCAGTGGTCGGCTCGTCGAGGATGTAGAGGGTGCGGCCGGTGGTGCGGCGGGACAGTTCCTTGGCCAGTTTCACGCGCTGCGCCTCGCCGCCCGAAAGGGTGGTGGCCTGTTGGCCGAGGTGGATATAGCCGAGGCCCACCTGCTTCAGCAGTTCCATCTTGTCGCGGATCACCGGCACCGCCTTGAAGAAGTCGGCCGCCTCCTCCACCGTCATGTCGAGGACGTCGGCGATGGATTTGCCCTTGAAGGTGACCTCCAGCGTCTCGCGGTTGTAGCGCTTGCCCTTGCAGACGTCGCAGGTGACGTAGACGTCGGGCAGGAAGTGCATCTCGATCTTGATGAGGCCGTCGCCCTGGCAGGCTTCGCAGCGGCCGCCCTTGACGTTGAAGCTGAACCGTCCCGGCTTGTAGCCGCGCGCCTGCGCCTCCGGCAGGCCGGCGAACCAGTCGCGGATGGGCGTGAAGGCACCGCAGTAGGTGGCGGGGTTGGAGCGCGGCGTGCGACCGATGGGGCTCTGGTCGATGTCGACGATCTTGTCGATATGCACCAGCCCGTCGATGCGGTCGTGCGGGGCCGGGTGCTCGCGGGCGCCGTGCAGGGTGCGGGCCAGCGCCTTGTACAGCGTCTCGATCACCAGCGACGACTTGCCGCCGCCCGACACGCCGGTGACGCAGGTGAAGGTGCCGAGGGGGAAGTCGACGGTGACATTGCGCAGGTTGTTTGCCCGCGCCCCGACGACGCTCAGCACCTTGCCGTTGCCCGTGCGTCGTTCCGCCGGCACCGGGACGAACTTGCGGCCGGTGAGGTACTGGCCGGTCAGCGAGGCCTCGTTGGCCATCACCTCGTCGGGCGTGCCCTCGGCCACCACCGTGCCGCCGTGGCGACCGGCGCCGGGGCCCATGTCGACCAGATAGTCGGCGCAGCGGATGGCGTCCTCGTCGTGCTCGACCACGATGACGGTGTTGCCGATGTCGCGCAGCCGCTTCAGCGTCGCCAGCAGGCGGTCGTTGTCGCGCTGGTGCAGGCCGATGGAGGGCTCGTCGAGCACATAGAGCACGCCGGTCAGGCCGGAACCGATCTGCGATGCCAGCCGGATGCGCTGGCTCTCGCCGCCCGACAGGGTGCCGGATGTGCGCGACAGGGTGAGGTATTCAAGCCCGACGTTGTTGAGGAACATCAGCCGCTCGTTGATCTCGCGCAGGATGCGGCTGGCGATCTCGCGGTCCTTGGGCTTCAACTGCGCTTCCAGGCCGCCGAACCACGCTCCGGCGTCGGAGATGGACAGGTCGGTGACGTCGGAGATGTCCTTGCCGGCGATCTTCACCGCCAGCGCCTCGGGCTTCAGGCGCTTGCCGTTGCAGGCCTCGCAGGGGGCGGAGGCGCGGTATTTGTCGAACTCGTCGCGCACATGCTGCGACTCGGTCTCGCGGTAGCGGCGGGTGACGTTGGGGATGACGCCCTCGAACGGCCGCTCGGTGGTGAAGGCGCGGTTGCCGTCGCGGTAGCTCATGCGGATCGGCGTGGTGCCGGAGCCGTCGAGGATCACCCGCTGCAACTCCGCCGGCAGATCCTTCCACGGCGTGTCCATGTCGCAGCCGAAATGGGCGGCGACGCTTTCCAGCGCCTGCTGGTAGTAGGGCGACACCTGTCCGGTGCTGGCCCACGGCGCCACCGCGCCCTGACGCAGGGTGCGGCGCTCGTCCGGCACCACCAGCATGGGGTCGAAGTACATCTTCACGCCCAGCCCGTCGCAGGTGGGGCAGGCGCCGAAGGGGTTGTTGAAAGAGAACAGCCGCGGCTCGATCTCGTCGATGGTGAAGCCCGACACCGGGCAGGCGAACTTGGCCGAGAAGGTGGTGCGCGCCCCACTGCCGGCATCCTCGGCGAAGGCGAGGCCGTCGGTGAGGTCGAGGGCGGTTTCCAGGGACTCCGCCAGCCGGCTCTCGATCCCTTCCTTCACCACCACGCGGTCGACCACCACCTCGATGTCGTGCTTCACCTTCTTGTTGAGGGCGGGCACCTCGTCGATCTCGTGCAACTCGCCGTCAACCTTGACGCGCTGGAAGCCCTTGGCCTGCAGCTCGCGCAGTTCCTTGCGGTACTCGCCCTTGCGGCCGCGCACGATGGGGGCCAGCAGGTAGAGGCGGGTGCCCTCGCCCATCTCCATGATGCGGTCGACCATCTGGCTGACCGTCTGGCTTTCGATGGGCAGGCCGGTGGCGGGGCTGTGCGGCACGCCGACGCGCGCCCATAGCAGGCGCATGTAGTCGTAGATCTCCGTCACCGTGCCGACGGTGGAGCGCGGGTTGCGCGAGGTGGTCTTCTGCTCGATGGAAATGGCCGGCGACAGACCTTCGATGGATTCGACGTCCGGCTTCTGCATCAGTTCAAGGAACTGGCGGGCATAGGCCGACAGGCTCTCCACATAGCGGCGCTGGCCCTCGGCGTAGATGGTGTCGAAGGCGAGCGACGACTTGCCGGAGCCCGACAGGCCCGTGATCACCACCAGTTTGTCGCGGGGCAGGGCGACGTCGATGTTTTTCAGGTTGTGCTCGCGGGCGCCGCTGACGCGGATGAACTGCTGCGACATGGAGACTCCGGAAAATACGAGAGCGCAGGCGGGTTGGCTCGGAACCAACCCGGAACAAATAGATCAACTCCGTCCGCCTGACCAGAGGCCATTACGCGCGGACCGGCAGGCCGGATCGCTACTTTGCCGATGCAACAAATGGTCCGCGCAATGCCGTTTCGCCGAAACGTCTGTTCCGCGAAACACCCTTACAAATATCATGAGGCAAGAAGGAAATTTCATGACACGCCTTGGTGCAGCTTCTTGACAGACCGTTTGGGTCCATTACGCTTCCGACCTTGCTAGTCCCACCGTGCAACTGGGACTTGAAAAAAATTTAAACATGGGGAACAGCAGGGTGGCCTACTTCCTCCAACAGCTCATCAACGGCGTTACGCTGGGGTCGATCTATGGATTGATCGCCATTGGCTACACCATGGTCTATGGCATCATCGGCATGATCAACTTCGCGCACGGCGAGATCTACATGATCGGCGCGTTCCTGTCGGTCATCACCTTCCTGGTGCTCGGCACCGTCGGGATCGACAGCGTGCCCTTCGCGCTTCTTGTCATGCTGGTGGTCGGCATGGTGTTCACGGCGGCCTACGGCTGGACCGTGGAGCGCATCGCCTATCGGCCGCTGCGCGGATCGTTCCGCCTGGCGCCGCTGATTTCCGCGATCGGCATGTCGATCGCGCTGCAAAACTACATCCAGATCACCCAGGGCGCGCGGGTCAAGCCGTTGCAGCCCATCATCTCGGGCGGTTTCACCCTCTACACGGGGCCGGACGGCTTCACGGTGCAGCTGTCGTTCCTTCAGATGTTCATCTGGGTGCTGACCATCGGCCTGATGGTCGCCTTCACCTACGTCATTACGCAGACCTCCATGGGTCGGCAGCAGCGCGCCTGCGAGCAGGACCGCAAGATGGCGGGCCTGATCGGCGTCAACGTCGACCGGACCATCTCGCTCACCTTCGTCATGGGTGCCGTGCTGGCCGCGGTGGCCGGCCTGATGGTGACCCTGCAATACGGCGTGATCGACTTCTACATCGGCTTCCTGGCCGGCATGAAGGCGTTCACGGCGGCGGTGCTGGGTGGCATCGGCTCCCTGCCGGGCGCCATGCTGGGCGGCCTTCTGATCGGTCTCATCGAGGCCTTCTGGTCGGCCTACTTCACCATCGAGTACAAGGACGTGGCGACCTTCGGCATCCTGGTTCTGGTGCTGATCTTCCGTCCCACGGGCTTGCTCGGAAAACCCGAGATCGAGAAGGTCTGATCCATGGCGAGCGACATTGCCTCCCCCTCGGCGGCGGCCGCCGCCAAGTCCGTGGGCCCCTATGACGTGGTCGCGGCACTGAAGGAATCGGCCATCACCGCCGGCGTCGCCGCCATTCTGGCGCTGCCGTTTCTCGGCCTTCAGGCCAACAACGACGGACCGAACCTGGTCCTGCTGACCCGCTGGGAACTGTTTTTCTGGGCCGTCGGCCTGGTGTTCCTCGGCCGCATGGGGCTGACCGTTCTGCGCTGGCGCGGCCAGATCCGCGCCAAGAGCGGCGCCGCCACCCGGACTTCGTCCCGCCTCAAGGCGGCCGGGGAGAAGTTCCACCGCCTCAACGTGTGGATCGGTCTGGCTGGCGTCATCTTCGCCTTCGCGCTGCCGTTCCTGCCCTTCGCCGACCGCTACGTGATCGACATCGCCACGACGCTGCTGATCTACGTGATGCTCGGCTGGGGCCTCAACATCGTGGTCGGCCTCGCCGGCCTGCTCGATTTGGGATACGTGGCGTTCTATGCGGTGGGGGCTTACTCCTACGCCCTGCTGTCGACCCACTTCGGCCTGTCGTTCTGGGTCTGCCTGCCGCTGGCCGGCATCTTCGCCGCCAGCTTCGGCGTCATCCTCGGCTTCCCGGTGCTGCGTCTGCGCGGCGACTACCTCGCCATCGTCACCCTCGGCTTCGGCGAGATCATCCGCGTCATTCTCATCAACTGGTATCCGGTGACCAATGGTCCCGACGGCATCGGCAGCATCGAGCGGCCGAGCTTCTTCGGCTTCCCGTTCGAGCGGTCGCCGGAGGAAGGGGTCACCTCCTTCCACCAGCTGTTTGGGCTCGATTTTTCGAGCATGCACCGCATCGTCTTTCTCTACTTCCTCATCCTCATCCTGGCGCTCATCACCAATGCCTTCACCCAGCGGGTGCGCAAGCTGCCCGTCGGCCGTGGCTGGGAGGCGTTGCGAGAGGATGAGATCGCGTGCCGGTCGCTTGGCATGAACCCGACCAACACCAAGCTGTCGGCCTTTGCCGTTGGCGCCATGTTCGGCGGTTTCGCGGGCGCTTTCTTCGCCACTCGCCAGGGCTTCATCAGCCCGGAGAGCTTCACCTTCATCGAGTCCGCCATCATCCTCGCCATCGTGGTTCTGGGCGGCATGGGCAGCCAGATGGGCGTCGTCATCGCCGCCTTCGTGCTGGTGATCGTGCCGGAATGGCTGCGCGGGTTCGCGGAATACCGCATGCTGCTGTTCGGCCTTGCCATGGTGCTCATCATGGTGTGGCGTCCGCGCGGCCTGCTGTCGCATCGCGATCCCACCGTCCGCCTGCATCCACCGGGCTACGTGCCGCGCGTGGGCATCGAGGCCCAGGCGGTGAAGGCGCAGGAGGCGGAGCTTGCCGCCGCCTCGGTCCAGACGAAGTGAGGGGCGCGGCAATCATGAGCGACAAGACCATTCTGCTCGACGTCGAGCATCTCACCATGCGGTTCGGCGGTCTGGTGGCCATCGACGACCTGTCGTTCCAGGCCTACCAGCGGGAGATCACGGCTCTCATCGGCCCCAACGGCGCCGGCAAGACCACCGTGTTCAACTGCCTGACCGGGTTCTACAAGCCGACCGTCGGCCGGCTGCAACTGAACCACCCCGAGAAGGGGGAGTTCCTGCTGGAGCGCATGGACGGCTTCCGCATCACGCAGAAGGCGGATGTGGCCCGCACCTTCCAGAACATCCGTCTGTTCCCGCAGATGTCGGTGTTGGAAAACCTGATGGTCGCCCAGCACAACCGCCTGATGAAGGCGTCCATGTGGACCATCGGCGGCCTGCTCAACCTGCCGACCTACCGACAGGCGGAGCAGGACGCCCTGGAGCTTGCCAAGTACTGGCTGAACAAGGTCAGCCTGTACGAGCGCGCCGACTGGGAAGCCGGCAGCCTGCCCTACGGCGACCAGCGCCGTCTGGAAATCTGCCGTGCCATGTGCACCCGCCCCGTCCTGCTGTGCCTGGACGAGCCGGCCGCCGGACTCAACCCCAAGGAATCTCTGGAGCTGAACGAGCTTCTGCTCGGCATCCGGGATTCCGAGGGCATCGGCGTCCTGCTCATCGAACACGACATGAGCGTGGTCATGCAGATTTCCGACCACGTCGTGGTGCTCGACCACGGCCGCAAGATCGCCGACGGCTCGCCCATCGAGGTCAAGAACGACCCGGCGGTGATCCGCGCCTACCTCGGCGAGGATGAAGAGGACGACCTGCCCAAGGAGGTCGCCGCCGACCTTCATATGCCGGTCCACGGCACGGGCCACGACGAGCGGGGAGGGCAGGGCTGAGATGCTCAGCGTATCAGGCGTACACACTTACTACGGCCAGATCCACGCCCTGAAGGGCGTGGACGTCGAGGTCAACGAGGGCGAGATCGTCACCCTCATCGGCTCCAACGGCGCCGGCAAGACCACCCTGCTGATGACCGTCTGCGGCAGCCCGCAGGCGAGCAAGGGGCAGGTGATCTTCCAGGGCCAGGACATCACCCGCATCCCCACCCACAAGCTGGTCGAGCTGGGCATCGCCCAGTCGCCGGAAGGGCGGCGCATCTTCCCGCGCATGACCGTCTATGAAAACCTCCAGATGGGCGCCCTGCGCGCTGATCCGGCGCATTTCGAGAAGGATCTGCGCCGGGTCTACGACCTGTTCCCCCGTCTGGAGGAACGCAAGGGCCAGCGCGGCGGCACCCTGTCGGGCGGCGAGCAGCAGATGCTGGCCATCGGCCGGGCGCTGATGAGCCGACCGAAGCTGCTGCTGCTGGATGAGCCGTCGCTCGGCATCGCGCCGTTGGTGGTCAAGCAGATATTCGAGGCCATCAAGGAGATTAATCAGACCCAGGGCATGACGGTGTTCCTGGTGGAGCAGAACGCCTTCCATGCCCTCAGGCTCGCTCATCGCGCCTATGTCATGGTCAACGGCTGCATCACCATGTCGGGCTCCGGCCGCGAGCTGCTCGCCAACCCGGAAATCCGCGCCGCCTATCTGGAAGGGGGACACTGATGGAAAGCATCCTCGGATCGGATCCGCTGGCCTTCCTGCTGTTCACCGGCGTGATCGGCGGCTGGCTCGCCTACATGACCGGCAACGCCATCGCCGGCACTTGGCGGCCGCAGTGGCAGGTGATCCCCTATACCATCCTGCTCGGGGTGGCGGATCGCTTTTTCCATTATGCGCTGTTCGGCGGCCAACTGCTGTCTGTCAGCGGCTTCATCATCGACACCGCCATCCTTGTCGTCATTGGCCTGCTGGCGTTCCGCGCCACTCAGGCGCGCAAGATGGTGGCGCAGTACCCGTGGCTTTACGACCGTGCCGGCCTGCTCGGCTGGCGCACCAAGTAAGGCGCCTCGACACGGGAGGATGCGTGACCGGCCGTCCCTGCCGGATTGGCTTTTGCCGATTGACAGGGGCGGCCAAATACCCGCCATAATGTCTCGATAAAACAAGCGGGTAATACGCCATAAGGGTACCCCGCCGGCCGGTGGGATCTATGCCGGCGGGTCGAACAGGGATCCCACTTGCGAACCAGGGAGAGCAAGCATGTCGAAGTTTAAGATCACTCTCGCCGCCGCCGCCAGCGCCGTCGCGCTCCTGGCCGCGACCGGCGCCAACGCCGAGATCGTGATCGCCACCGCCGGCCCGATGACCGGCCCCTATGCCACCTTCGGCGAACAGATGAAGATGGGCGCCGAAATGGCGGTCAAGGACATCAACGCCAAGGGCGGCGTCCTGGGTGAGCAACTGGTGCTGGAAGTCGGTGACGACGCCTGCGATCCGAAGCAGGCCGTCGCTGTCGCCAACCAGTTCGTCAACAAGGGTGTGAAGCTGGTCGCCGGCCACTTCTGCTCGGGCTCGTCGATCCCCGCCTCGGCGGTGTACAACGAGGAAGGTATCGTCCAGGTTTCTCCGGCCTCGACCAACCCGCAGCTGACCGAGCAGGGCTTCAAGGGTGTGTTCCGCACCTGCGGCCGTGACGACCAGCAGGGCCTGGTGGCCGGCGAGTTCATCGCCAACAACTTCAAGGGCAAGAAGATCGCCATCGTCCACGACAAGCAGTCGTACTCGAAGGGCCTGGCGGACGAAACCCAGAAGGCGCTGTCCGCCCTCGGCATCGAGCCGACGATGACCGAAACCGTCACCCCGGGTGAGAAGGACTACTCGGCCCTGGTGACCAAGCTGAAGCAGGCCGGCGTCGAAGTGCTGTACTACGGTGGTTACCACACCGAAGCCGGCCTGATCGTGCGTCAGATGCGCGAGCAGGGCATGGACACCCAGCTGATCTCCGGCGATGCCCTGGTGTCCGACGAGTTCTGGTCGATCACCGGTGAAGCCGGTGCCGGCACCCTCATGACCTTCTCGCCCGACCCGGCCAAGAACCCGACCGCCAAGCCGGTGGTCGATGCCTTCGAGGCCATCGGCTACAAGCCGGAGGGTTACACCCTCTACACCTACGGTGCGGTGCAGGCGTGGGCGATCGCTGCCGAGAAGGCCGGTTCCACCGATTTCGACAAGGTCAGCGCCGCCCTCAGCGACGGCGAGTTCGAGACCGTGCTCGGCACCTTCGGCTTCGACGACAAGGGTGACGTGACCTCGCCGGGTTACGTCTTCTACAAGTGGGAGAACGGCACCTACAAGGAGCTGGCCTCCAACTGATCCGCTGCTGACAGCGATCGGACGAGGGGAGGGCCCGGCGGCATGACCGCCGGGCCTTTTCCATTCAGCTTTCGTCGACGGCGTGAAGGCGTTACAGTCGCCGGCCAAGACGGATTCACACAGAGAGTTTTTCCATGGCAGGCAGCGTCAACAAGGTCATCCTGGTCGGCAACCTGGGCCGCGACCCCGAAGTGCGGACCATGCAGAACGGCAACAAGATCGTGAACCTGAACATCGCGACCTCGGAGACCTGGAAGGACCGCCAGTCCGGCGAGAAGCGCGAGCGCACCGAGTGGCACCGGGTGGTGATCTTCTCGCCGCCGCTGGCCGACATCGCCGAGCGCTATCTGCGCAAGGGCTCCTCGGTCTACATCGAAGGCCAATTGCAGACCCGCAAGTGGCAGGATCAGAACGGGCAGGACCGCTACTCCACCGAAGTGGTGCTCCAGCCGTTCAAGGGTGAACTGACCCTGCTGGGCGGCGCGCCTGGTGGTGGCGGCGCGCGCGGCGGTGCTGGTGGTGCCGGCTATGATCAGGGTGGCGGTGGCTACGATCAGGGCGGCTACGACCAGGGCGGTTACGGCGGCGCCGGTGGCGGGTATGGCGGCGGGTCGGGCGGCGGCTACGGCGGTGGCGGCAGCGGCGGCGGCCAGGGTGGCGGCGGTGGCCGCTCCGGTGGTGGCCAGGGGTCCGGCTGGGAACCGCCGCCGTCCGATCTGGATGATGAAATCCCGTTCTGATCTTCGTTCGCGAGGCGGCCCCGGCACCGGGGCCGCCTTTTCAATCCTCTCATGGTGTTGCCCGTATCCGCCGCAAGGCGTAGTGTCTGCGGATCGTGGGGACCGGGTGGGGGGAAGAGAGGATGCGCCTGTTGTGGCGTCTGGCCGGCATGGCCGGCGTGGGGTTCGTGGTGGCGGCAATGGCCGGTGGTTCGGTGCCGTCTCCTGTGGCGGCGGCCGAGAAGCCGGCTCCGACCATCATTCTCAGCACCGAGAACACCCCGGACCATGTTCAGACCCGCGTCCTGCGCCTCTACGCCGAGCGCCTGACGGCACGTCTTGATGGTCGCTTGCGGGTCGAGGTCCACGACCGGGCGGAGCTGTTCAACGACCGCGACGTCACCGAGGCGGTAGCCGCCGGCCGGGTCGACATGGCGGCGCCGGGCCTGTGGCACCTGGACCGTTACGAGCCCAACTTCGCCATCTTCCTGCTGCCCATGTTCTATGGCCGCGACGATGCCGCCAACCATGCCCTGCGCGACGGGGCGGTGGGCGAGGCCATCGCCCGCCGCCTGGAGGCGGCCATGGACGTGCATGTGCTCGGCCGCTGGATCGACCTGGGACCGGCCCACGTCTTCACCCGCGGCAAGCCGATCACCTCGGCGGCGGATTTCGACGGTCTGCGCATCCGGGTGGCCGGCGGCGAAGGCAATGCCCTGCGCATTCGGGCGCTGGGGGCGGACAGCCGCATCATTCCCTGGCCGGAGCTGCCGCGGGCGTTGGCGGATGACGCCATTGACGGTGCCCTGACCACGGCGGCGACGGTGGTCAGCGCCGGCCTGTGGAGCGTCGGTCTCGATCACGCTTATCTCGACCGCCAGTATTTCCCGCAGTACGTCCCCATCGTCTCGCGCCGGCTGTGGACGCGGCTGCCCTCCGACGTGCGCGGCGCCATGACCGCCGAGTGGGAGGCGCTGGTGCTTGAGGCCCGCACCATGGCGGCGGCCGATCAGGCATCCGCCCTGACAGTCCTGGCGGCCAACCGGGTCGCCATCGTCGAGCCGGCGGCGGCCGATCTGGCGACGACCCGCGAGGCGCTGATGGCCGGTCAGGACGCCATGGTGACGGCACTCGGTCTCGATCCCGATCTGGTGGCGGCGGTGGCCGCGGCGCTGGAGTAGGCGTCGGTGGCGACAGGGCGCGTCACCTATTCCCGACGGGCGTCCCGTCGCCTCGTCCGGGTGGCGGTGAGCCTTGCCGTGGTGCTGGTGGCCGGCCTGCTGGCGACGGGCGCACTGGTGCTCCAGCGCGAGCGGACCGCCACCTTGTCCCTGGCGGCGGCCGCCGCCGACCATCTGGCGCGGCAGATCACCAGCGAGGCCGCCAGCATGGCTCTGCTGGGCGACAAGGCAGCGGTGGATGCCAACCGCGCCGTCTTTCTGCACGCCGTCCACCCACCACAACTGACTGCCGACCTCGACATGACGGCGGCCCTGATGCCGGGCCTGCGCGCGGTGGGGGTGTTCAACCATCGCGGCGAGGCGCTGGCCGTCAGCCGTCGCATGCCGGTGGTGCCGGCGGATTTGCGGGGGAGGCTGCTGGCGCTGCATCGCGATGCCTGGCGTGATTTGGTGGTGACACCCGGCGCCGAGGCGGGGCTTGCCGATACCCTGCTGCTCAGCCGGGCCCGCTGGGATGAGGGACGCGCCTTCCAGGGGTATGCGGTGGCGGTGGTGGACCTTGGCCGCATCCGCGACTGGCTGGCGGAACAGCCGCTTGGCGGGGATGCTTCGGTCGCCCTGCTGCTGCCTGATGGGCGGGTGATAGCCATGCTTGCCGGCAAAGCGCCCGATCCCCTGGCGGCCCATCTGCGGCCGCTCCTTGATGCCCGCTGGTCGGGGAGCGTGGCGGTGCCGGCCGCGGCCGGGGTCATTGTCGGCGGCGGCGTGGCGCGGGATTTCCCCCTGGTGGGGGTGGTGGAGCGTCCGCAGGCGGCGGTGTTGAGCGACTGGAGACACCGCGCCCTTTACGCCGCTGGCGGGGCGGTGGTGTTGATCGGGGCGATGCTGCTGTTCCTGGCCGTCTACGTCCGCATGGAGCGGTCGCGCCGAGCGGCCGAGGCGGATCTTCGCCTCAGTGAGCACCGGTTGTCGACGGCGCTGGAGAACGGCAGCCTCAGCCTGTGGGACTGGACCGTGGGGCGGACGGAGGCGGTGTTCGGGGATGGACTCGCCGCCATGCTCGGCGGTGACGGCGATCTGCCGACCACGGTGGAAGAGTTCCGCGCCCGCATCCATCCCGATGATCTGCCGGCGGTGGTGTCCGCTCTGGAGGCGCATGTTTCGGGGCAGAGCGATACCTTCACCGCCGAGTATCGTCTGCGCCGAACCGATGGCGGCGTCACCTGGATCGCCGATCGGGGCCGGTCGGTGGAGCGGGGCGAGGACGGACGCGCCCGCCGTATCATCGGTGTCCATGCCGACATCACCGCCCGCAAGCAGGCGGAAACGGCGCTGCGCCAGAAGACACGGGCACTGGCCGATTCCAACCGCGACCTGGAGCAGTTCGCCTACATTGCCTCGCACGATCTCCAGGAGCCGCTGCGCATTGTGTCGTCTTATCTGACGCTGTTGCTGCGGCGGGAGGGCGACCGGCTGACGCCGCAGGGGCTCGGCTATGCCAATACGGCGGTCAATGGGGCGGCGCGCATGTCGCGGCTGATCCGCGATCTGCTGGAATATTCCCGCGTCGGCACGCGCGGCGGCACCTTCACCGAGTTCCCGCTGTCCGACGCGGCGGCGGAGGCTGTCGACAATCTCAGGATCACCGCCGCCGAGACCGGGGCCGAGATCGTCGTTGCCGAAGGTCTGCCAATGGTCATCGGCGATCGGGGGCAGATCGTGCGGTTGCTGCAAAACCTGCTCGGCAACGCCCTCAAGTACCGCCACCCGGAGCGGCCGCCATGGGTTCGACTGGAGGGGCAGCGCCTGCCCGACGGGCGGGTCTGCTTCAGCGTGTCCGACAACGGCATCGGCATCGCCCGCGAGCATTTCGAGCAGGTGTTCCAGATTTTCCGCCGCCTGCACGCCACGGCGGAATACGAGGGCACCGGCATCGGCCTGGCGGTCTGTCGCCGCATCGTCGACCGCCACGGCGGCCGTATCTGGATCGACTCCGCCGTGGGAGCGGGCGCCACCTTCCATGTCGAACTGCCGCCGCCGCCGGCCGAGACCCCCGCCGCCGGGCCGGAGGTGGCCGGATAGGGCCTGCCCCTGAGGGACGGGGAACGGCCGGGCACGGAAGCGTTGCCGCATCCTGCTTGATTTGCTAGGTTCCCGGGCTCCCGATGGTGTTGAAAAGCCGCCGTCGCGCCTGCTCCCCGTCCGTCGCCGTTTCGGTCCTTCGACGGGGCTTCCTCGCAACCGACCCAGGCCATTGCATTGACCACTTCTCCCCCGTCCACTCCGAAAGAGTTCGACGTCACGCCGGTCGCCATCGAGGACGAGATGAAGCGCTCGTACCTCGATTACGCCATGAGCGTGATCGTGTCCCGCGCCCTTCCCGATGTGCGTGACGGGCTCAAGCCTGTTCACCGGCGCATCCTCTACGCCATGAAGGAAAGCGGGTACGAGTACAACAAGCCCTACAAGAAGTCGGCGCGCATCGTCGGTGACGTGATGGGTAAGTATCACCCGCACGGCGACAGCGCGATCTACGACGCCATGGTCCGCATGGCGCAGCCGTGGTCCATGCGGCTGCCGCTGATCGACGGGCAGGGCAACTTCGGATCGATGGACGGCGACGCTCCGGCGGCCATGCGTTACACCGAAGCGCGCATGGCCAAGTCGGCCCATTCGCTGCTGGACGACATTGACAAGGAAACCGTCGACTTCCAGGCCAACTACGACGAAAGCTCGTGGGAGCCGATGGTGTTGCCGGCGCGGTTCCCGAACCTCCTGGTCAATGGCGCCGGCGGCATCGCCGTCGGCATGGCGACGAACATCCCGCCCCATAACCTGGGCGAGGTGATCACCGCGCTGTGCGCCATGATCGACAACCCGGACGTCACCGAGGATGAAATCCTGGAGATGGTGCCGGGCCCCGACTTCCCGACCGGCGGCACCATTCTCGGCCGCTCCGGCATCCGCAGCGCCTATACCACCGGCCGCGGCTCGGTGGTCATGCGGGCGCGCTGCCACATCGAGGAAATGGCCAAGGGTCGCGAGGCCATCGTCGTCACCGAGATTCCCTATCAGGTGAACAAGGCGACGATGCAGGAGAAGATCGCCGAACTGGTGCGCGACAAGCGCATCGAAGGCATCTCCGACATTCGCGACGAGTCCGACCGCTCCGGCGTGCGGGTGGTGATCGAGGTGCGGCGCGACCATCAGGCCGACGTCGTCCTCAACCAGCTCTACAAGTTCTCCCAGCTTCAGACCAGCTTCGGCGTCAACATGCTGGCCATCAACGGCGGCAAGCCGGAGATGATGCGCATCGTCGACATCCTGCGGGCGTTCATCGCCTTCCGCGAGGAGGTCATCCGCCGCCGCACCGTCTATCTGCTGCGCAAGGCGCGCGAGCGGGCGCATACGCTGGTCGGCCTTGCCATCGCCGTCGAGAACATCGACCCGGTGATCGAGCTGATCCGCGCCGCCCCCGACGCCAACGTCGCCCGCGAGCAGCTGATGGCGCGCGACTGGCCGGCCGGCGACGTGGCGCCGCTGGTGGAACTGATCGCCGATCCGTCGCATCAGGTCATCGACGGCAAGTACCGCCTGTCGGAAGCCCAGGCCCGCGCCATCCTGGAGCTGCGTCTCCAGCGTCTGACCGGCCTGGAGCGCGAGAAGATCCACGGCGAACTGCGCGAGATCGGCAAGGAGATCGAGGAGTACCTGTCGATCCTACGCTCGCGCGAAAAGCTCTATGAGATCATGCGCGCCGAACTGGTCGAGATGCAGACCGAGTACGCGACGCCGCGCCGGACCACCATCGAGGTCAGCGAGTTCGAGGCCGACATCGAGGACCTGATCCAGCGCGAGGACATGGTCGTCACCGTCACCCAGTCCGGCTACATCAAGCGCGTGCCGCTCGCCACCTATCGCGCCCAGCGGCGCGGCGGCAAGGGCCGCGCAGGCATGGCGACGCGCGAGGAAGACGTGGTCACCCGGGTGTTCATCGCCAATACCCACCAGCCGGTGCTGTTCTTCAGCTCCACCGGCATGGTCTATCAGATGAAGGTATGGCGCCTGCCGCTCGGCAATCCGCAGAGCCGGGGCAAGGCCATGGTGAACCTGTTGCCGCTGTCGGAGGGGGAGACCATCTCCACCGTCATGCCGCTGCCGGAGGACGAGGCGACCTGGGGCGATCTGAACGTCATGTTCGCCACCACCTCGGGCACGGTGCGCCGCAACAGCCTGTCGGACTTCACCAACATCAAGTCCAACGGCAAGATCGCCATGAAGCTGGAGGATGGCGAGGCCCTGGTGGGTGTCGCCACCTGCACCAACGACCACGATGTGCTGCTGGCCGCCCACGGCGGCAAGTGCATCCGCTTCCCGGTCAGCGAGGTGCGCGTCTTCGCCGGCCGCAGTTCCATGGGCGTGCGCGGCATCCGTCTGGCCGATGGCGATCGGGTGGTGTCGTTGTCGATCCTGCGCCATGTCGATTTCGCCATCGAGCAGCGCGATGCCTACCTGCGCGTCACTGGCACCCTGCGCCGCAACGCCGGCCCGGCGGGCGACGGAGCGCCCGAGGCGGCGGCGCCCGAGGTGTCGCTCGATCAGCTGCTGGCCGATGCCGGCCTGTCGCGGGACGACTACGACGCCTTCGCGGCGGCCGAGGAGTTCATCCTCACCATCACCGAGAACGGCTATGGCAAGCGCACCTCGGCCTTCGAGTACCGCATCACCGGACGCGGTGGCCAGGGCATCACCAACATCGACACCGGCGAACGCAACGGCTTGGTCGTCGCCTCCTTCCCGGTGGCGGGCACCGATCAGGTGATGCTGATTTCCAATGCCGGTCAGATCATCCGCATGGGTGTTCACGACATCCGCATCGCCGGCCGCTCGACCCAGGGCGTCACCCTGTTCCGCACCGCGCCGGACGAAAGCGTGGTGTCGGTCGCCCACCTGCCGCTGGACGGCAGCGAGGAGGACGAGGCGGCGGCCTTGGATGCCGAGGCCGATGCCGTCGATCCGGTCATCGAGACGCCGCCGGCCGGCGATGCCGGCGACCAGGGGGAGCAGGGCTGATGACGGACCACGCGGAGCGGGTCGGTGTCTATCCGGGCACCTTCGATCCGATCACCAACGGCCATCTCGACATCATCACCCGCGCCACCCGGCTGGTCGACCGCCTGATCATCGGGGTCGCCGTCAACGCCGGCAAGGGGCCGCTGTTTTCCCTGGAAGAACGGGTGGCGCTGACCGAGCGGGCGGTGGCGGCGCGGAGCGACACCAACGGCTGTGCCATCGAGGTGCGGCCGTTCTCCAACCTGCTCATGCATTTCGCGGTGGAGTGCGGCGCCTCCACCATCATCCGGGGCCTGCGGGCCGTCTCGGACTTCGAGTATGAGTTCCAGATGGCCGGCATGAACGCCCGTGTGAACCCGCGCATCGACACCGTGTTCCTGATGGCGTCGGAGCGCTGCCAGTTCATCTCCTCCCGCTTCGTGAAGGAGATTGGTCGGCTGGGCGGCGAGATCACCACTTTCGTGCCCGAACTGGTGCGCGAGGCGCTGCATACCCGCTTTGCCGAGGAACGGGCGCAGGGCACACCCCCTGACGCCTGAGCCGCACCACACCATATATGACCCCGTGCGCCCGGCGGCCGCGCGCCTGCCGGGTGGAGGAAACGCACCATGCTGAACCGCATTCTGACCGCACTGATCGGAGTCTTTCTCGTCATGACCGCGTCGCAGGCCGCCCAGGCCCTGGATCCCGAAAACACCCTTTACATGGACCTGGAGTCGGGTCGCGTGGTCATCGAACTGCGCCCGGACCTGGCGCCCAATCACGTCGCCCGCATCAAGGAACTGGTGCGCGAAGGCTTCTATGACGGCACGCCGTTCCACCGTGTCATTCCGGGCTTCATGGCCCAGGGCGGCAACCCGACCGGCACCGGCACCGGCGGTTCGGGCAAGAAGCTGGATGCCGAATTCTCCCGGGAAAAGCACGTCCGCGGCACCGTCTCCATGGCCCGCGCGGCGAGCCCGAACAGCGCCGACAGCCAGTTCTTCATCGTCTTCGAGCCGGCCTCGCACCTGGACGGCCAGTACACCATCTGGGGCCGCGTGGTCGAAGGCATGGAACACGTCGATGCCATCAAGAAGGGCTCCGGCCCGAACGGCATGGTCAGCTATCCCGACCGCATCCTGACCCTGAAGGTGGCCGCCGACGCCGCCGAGTGACCGGCTAAGGGCTGGTGAGGAAAAGGGGCGGGTGGCGGTTGTTGAGACTTGACCACCCGCCCCCCTTTCCCTAGTCTGCCGCCTCCCCAACCGGGGGCCCGTAGCTCAGTTGGTAGAGCAGCTGACTTTTAATCAGCGGGTCACAGGTTCGAATCCTGTCGGGCTCACCAAAGAAAAGGCCGCTAACTCAATGAGTTGGCGGCCTTTGTCGTTCAGGGTTGCTGCGCCGAAATCGGCTCGGGGTAGCAAATGGGTAACGAGTTCCGGCCGCCGCAGGATCATGCGAATCCCAGGAGGCACGATGCCCCATCTCACATGCTACCCCGATACAAACGACATCCTCGACCGCCTGCGGGGCCTCGGGCTGTATGCGCCGACAGGAGCATATCTCGACATCATGCGGGAACTGGCGACGCTGCCGGCGACGGCACGGACTCGTCAGTCCGAGACAGCGCGACTCTGGCTGCTGGGCTTC
>JAEWWF010000306.1 GCA_023396465.1 Pseudomonadota bacterium | reverse complement strand
ATGATCTCGTGCCACCGCCCGCGCACCATGCCCTCGGGCGGCGCCATCGTCTGCAAGCTGGCGAAGCCCCGACGCCATTCCTCGGGGATCGGGCCGGCAAGCGACGATGCCAGGGCGGCCCGCTCTTTAATCTCATCGGGCAGGGCCAGGGGCGCGGCGCGGCTTTCATCTTGAACGTTCCGCGCCAATGGTGCCGTTTGTGCCGAAAGCCCATCTCGACTTGCAGCAGGAGGAATTTCCTTCCCCGTGCCATTAGTGCCGTTAGTGCCGAAAGGGTCGCCCCCCTCAGCTTTTGGCGCTACTGGCGCTAACGGCACAGCATCAAGGGCTAGAAACTCGGCAAGCCAGTCTCGCGCCGTGTCCATCGCTCACGCCTCCATCAGCTTGGGATTAACGATGTAGTCAGCGCGGCAGCGGCCGGGCGTGTCGCCGTCGCGGGAGGGATCAGGCAGCAGCGCCCCGGCCTCCACCAGCACGTCGGCGGCGGCGCTCATGGCGTCGGCGGTACGCAGGCCCGGAAGCCGCCACTGTCGGCGGGCGGCGCGCAGGTTCACCCGGTCGGCGCCTTCCTTCCTGATCCGGCGGGCGAGGGTCGCGGCATTGCGCTCGGCCGGAGGCAAGGCGGCATCGCCATACACCCGCGCGGCCATCGGCCGGAAATAGACCTCCCACAGCGCCACGGCGCCCAGTACGGCACGGCCCGACACTTCGGCCGGCGGCTCCGCCTCGGACTTGGCGGCCCACCACAGATGTTCGAGCACCAACGCCAAGCGCAACACCAGGCCGGGTGCTTTCCCCATTGCGCTCGCCAGCAGCCCACCGGTTTCGCGGGTGGCGCGGGCGTTGTCGGTGCGGAAGGTGTTGAGAGCATCCACCCCCGCACGTTGCACCGGGAGCGTGACCGGGGTGTGGTCGGTGTCGGCCCACTGGAGACGCCGCAGCCGGTCGAATGCGCGGCGGGGCAAGTCGAAGTCGGTGGGCCGGGACGGCTCGGAAGGTTCAACGGGCCTCGGCCAAACCCATAGGAAGCGGGACGCAAGCCCGTCGTCGGCGCCCTTGAGCATCTCCGCCAGCTTGTCCGGTTGCGTGGTCCCGAACACAGACACGGCCAGGGCAGGAATCGTCCGCGGCGCCGCGCCGTTCTTCACCCGGTCGATGCGGTAGGACCGCGCGCCAAACGCCTCGATCCACATGGACCGGGATGAGCCCGGCCCATAGCGCTCGAAAGACTCCAACCACCCGGCCAGCTCATCGCGGGTTACCATCACCCCGCGCGGATTGGCGGCCAGGACGGCGGCTAGGGCCTCGGGCGTGGTATCAGCCACGACAAGTCGCGGTGGGACCGGCTCGGGTTCCACGGTCGCGTCATCGGGCAGGGGCGGCGCCGGCATGCCCTCATTCACGGCCGTCTTTACATCACCCTTCCATTTGTCCTCCACCGCCTTCGCCCGCTCGGCATCCGCCTTCCATTGAGCCAGCAGGTCGGGGAAACCCTCGGCCATGTCACGCTCGGCAAGGCGCAGCGGCCCCAACACCGGATCGGCGCCGGGCGACTTGCCCGACGATGGATCGCCCACGGACCCGCACCACAGGACGGCCGGCTCAGCCCAACTCGGCCAGGGTGAGACACGGCGCGTGGTGCCGATCAGGGATGCAGCAGCGGCCAGTAGCGGGGCAGCGGCATAGTCCGGCGGGGCGCTCGCCCCCTCGGCGGCTGACGCGAGCCAACCTGCCCAGGGGCCGAACACCTCCAGCGGAAGCGACGGCGGATCTGCACGACCTTGATGCAGAACAGACGGATCTAGCTCGGGCCAGGGCGCGGATACGGTGGCCAGGGCATTCTCCTGCACCCGCGCCAGCTTCAGGGGAATTGCATCTACCGTCATGCGGCAGCACTCCGAAGGACGGATATCGGGGTCGGGGCCGGCGGCCGGTTTAAGGCCTCATCGAGTCGTTCGCCCAGCGCCAGGTCCGCAGCAACAAGCGGGACGCGGCCCAGGTGGAGCGGCAGGAAGGCCGCCCAGTCGAGCACTACCACCCCATCGCCTCCAGCTCGCATCCAGTCGAGCGGCGTCCGGTGGATCAGCAGCGGCTCGCCCATGTAGTCGGCCCGGTCGCGAGCGGTGGGGTTGAGCAGGACGCCCGCCCCCGTCAGCAGCCACCAGCGGCCAGGATCGATGGTACGGAAGGCGATCAGGTCGGCCACCGGCTCCACCACCTCGCCCAGGTCGGACAACGGCGCGTCGGGCAGAACGCATACCGGCGTGCCGTCCTCATGGGGCTCCCAGTGATCGCCGGCGAACACTGCCGAGGCGACACCGTAGCGGGCGGGACCGGCCTGCAGCCACGCCGCTGGCACGCCCAGGTCCATCAGGGCGCTGTCGTGGCGGCTCGTGACGGCTGCGGCGAAGGTGGCGAAGAGGCTAAACGGCTCCATCACGCGACCTCCCGAGAAGCGATCCAACCAGCAACATCGTCCTCACGCCATCCAACGGCGCGGGTATGGAGGCGAACCGGGCGTGGAAACGCACCTTCGTCCATCAGGCGGTAGATCGTGGATCGAGAAAGGCCCGTGCGGGCTTCGACTTCGGGGCGGCGGAGAACTCGGGACGACATGTGTAGCTGTACCTCCGTCTGGAGTGGTATGGGTACAGCTACGGTGCCGGCCGCGATCGATGCTGGGAGGGAGTCAAAAAATGGCGGCCGACGGATTTGCACAAAGGGGGCTACCGGAGGAGCTCGGGCCGGCTTGCGCCATTTCGCTTCAGTCTGACTCGCCGCAGCACAAAGCCTATGTTCGCCTCCTCATGGCATGGGACCATCAGTTGCCGGCGGACATCGCCCGACACATCGGAATGGATGGCCCTATCAGCCTCCCCGTCATCATCGACGCCCGTCGGCGCAGGAGAAATCTACCGCCATTGCCGGCGGAAGACGCGCAGCGCGTCCGCTCTTGGTTGGTTGAGGCGGTCGGCGCTGGCCATCAGGCTGGCATCCAGCGCGCGGTTATCGAGCGCGCCCATGAAGCCGCGCATCAGACGGAGAACGTAGACGACCCGAGCCTGCAGAATGCCCTCGACGCCTGCCTAGGCGGCGCACCGCGCCCCGAGTCAAACAAGGAGTGGATGGTGTTGCTGCAAGAGCAACACGATCTCGCGCGGGTGCGAGCGGCTTTGGATAAGTTGGTGGAGCGAGAGCGGCCATACGTGAAGCGCGGGCGCCCACGGCTTGACCCAGCCACATCCTTTTGGATCTCGGAAGCCTGGCAGGCGGCCGGACTGACACCAGGTACACGATCGGGAAAGGAAGGCCAAACCCGAACGGGACCATTCGTGGCTTTCTTAGCCATCATGGAGTGGGTGATGACTGGACAGGCGCCAGTGATGCGAGCCTTCGGAACCGAAGCCCTGCGCCGTGTCAGGAGCATGAAGAGGGAATATGCAGATGGATCCCATTCCGCACGGGCGCGCCCTCGCTCTGAGGAAGCCGGGCCTAACCGAGACGCAGGTGCTTGAGATTGCCGCAGCCGCAGGCGCCGACGACAAGCATGGCGACAAGATCCAGGTCACGCTGGGTTGCATTCATCACTGGCCCTCCTCATGAAACAGGGCGTTGCATCCCCCCTAAATCACTGCCAACAGCCAAGCCGACTGCTGGTGACACCGGCCTCTGCGGTATACGCCCGGCATACGCGCCGCGGCCCCCGCGCCTTTGCCAAGGTCGGTCCAAGCAATTGCCAAGGCACCGATGAAGCAATTGCTTGAGAACGGCACGCCAAGGTTTAAGGCGTGGAATCAACATCTTGCTGGCAAATGCCAAGCGCGACAGCAGGGCCCGCGCCTGGAACACCCCCTAGCTGGAGCGGATCGCAACCACCTTACCAACATCTGCGTTCACGACATCGCAGTGGTTCGCCCATGTCTCCATCAGCCGGCGCCGCTTGTCGAACAGGTCACCGCGCCGGTAGGCGGCTTCCACCTTGTCGCCCACGACATGCGCTAGCGCGGCCTCGGCGACCTCGCCCTGGAAGTTGGTCGCCTCGGCGGCCCAATCGCGGAAGGTGGAGCGGAAGCCGTGGGCGGTCAGGTCGCCGCGCTCCATCCGGCGCAGCAGCATCAGCATTGCCATGCCCGACAGGGGGCGGCCCTTCTTCATCCCCTTGAAGACGTAACCGGTGCGGTCACTTTCGTCCGCCAGGGCCTCCAGAAGCGCCACCGCTTGCGGCGACAGCGGAACCCGGTGATCGCGGCCCGCCTTCATCCGCTCGCCCGGCACGGTCCACACGGCGTCGGCCAAGTCCACCTCATCCCAGGTGGCGCCGAACACCTCGCCGGATCGGGCGGCCGTCAGTATGGCGAACTCCAGCGCACGGGCGGCGGTGGCGGGCCGGTTGCGCAGGTCCACCATGAACGCGCCCACCTCGCGCCACGGCAACGCGGCGTGGTGCTCGACGCGCGCCACCTTGGAGCGGGCCGGCAGCAGGTGAGACAGGTGCCCCTTCCATTGCGCCGGGTTCATCGCCTCACGGTCCCGGTAGCCATGCGCCTTCGCCCAGTCTAGAACCGCCTCGATGCGGCCCCGGACGCGGGTCGCTGTCTCGGGCTTGTCGTGCCAGATCGGTTCCAGGGCGCGCAACACCATGCCCGTATCCACGTCGGCAACCGCCACCTCACCGAAGACGGGATAGACGTAGGTGGTCAGGGTCGAGTCCCATTGCGCGGCGTGCTTCTCATTGCGCCAGCCGGCCCGGTGGGCGGCGATGTAGCGGCAGGCGGCATCCTTGAACGTGACAGCCCGCGCCTTCTCCGCCTCTCGCTGGCGCCCCTCCTCGCGTCGGGCCTCCAAAGGATCACGGCCGGCGTCCAGTAGCGCACGCGCCTCCCCCGCCTTCCGCCGCGCATCCTGCAGTGTCACGTCCGCCACCGCGCCCAGCCCCATCTCCCGCGCCTTGCCGGCGAGCATGTACCGCAGAACCCACGACTTCGCGCCGCCTTTGCCGATGTGGAGATAAAGGCCCCGGCCATCGGCATAGCGCCCCGGCTCGGTGGCGGTGGCCACCTTGCGGGCGCTCAGCCCCTCCACCCGCTTCGCCATGCCCACCTCCGTTCCACAAACCATTCCACAAATCGTTCTCGGATTGTGCGGAAACTTGCAGGAACATGCAAGACGGATAGGAGCGGCAAAACCGCTTGAAAACTCACGTTTTCAGGATCAGATGGGAACATGCTGGAACCGGGGTGCGGCGGACACCCCATCCGCCATTTAGTACCGCTCAAGTGCTTGAAAAAGCAGGAAAATCAAGGAATGGAAGGCCCGAGGTGATCCACCCGTGATACACACGGTGATACACAGAGGTCTATCCATGAGGATTACCGTGCGCTACGTCCACCCTCACCCGAAGACCGGGCGCCTTCAGTACCGCCGCAGGGTGCCGAAGCACCTGCGCTCACTCCTGGGCGGAGAAATCATCCGCCGCTTGGATACCCAAGACCCTGTGGAGGCAGCCAAGCGGGCGGAGGCCGTCAACCGGGAAGTGGAGCGGGAGTTTGCGAGGCTTACCTCCAGCGCCGCCGAGAGCGATACGGAGGCGTTTGAGCGGACGCTTAGGTGGATGGAGCTACGCGGCTTCACACCCGGCAACCCGGCTACTGCCAGCGAGGCAGCCGGACGGGACGCGGAAGCCGATGCCATCCTTGCCAGTTATGCCCGCGATCTTAGGCGGGAGCCTGATCCCGACGACCTCAGCC
>JAEWWF010000036.1 GCA_023396465.1 Pseudomonadota bacterium | reverse complement strand
GTCCATCCGCACCCGCGCGTTACCCCGCTGGTGCCGCCCACCGCCCTTGTTCCGGTCGTTGTGGATGTGCCCATAATGGCATGAGCCGCGCCTGGGAAGCGAAAAGACGGAGACAATGATGGAAAGGCGTCGTTTCCTGACACATGCCGCCGCCGCCGCGGCGTTGCCGCTGGCCGCCGCTGCCCTCCCGCGCCCGGCCGTGGCCCAGGAGGGCGCCGCGTGGTCCCACGACGGCGGTGCCGCTGGACCGGACCGTTGGGGCAGCCTCGATCCCGCCTATGCCGCCTGTGGTGGCGGCGAGCGTCAGAGCCCGGTCGACCTTGGCGAGGCGACGCCGGCCATGCTCGCTACTCCCGATGTCGATTGGCCGAGCATGCCGCTGGTGATGGTCCATCGCGGTCATACGGTGGCGGTCGAGGCCACCGCCTATGGTCGCATGGGGTTGGGCGTCGATGGTGACCGCTGGCGGCTGACCGGTTTCCACTTCCGCCACCCGAGCGAGCACACCGTCAACGGCCGCGCCTTCCCGCTGGAGATTCAGTTCGTCCACGAGGACGAGGAGGCGGGGCGCGGCCTCGCCATCGCCAGCGTCCTGGTGCGCTCCGGCCAGTTCAACCCGGTGTTGGAGACCATTTTCGCCGCCATGCCGCGCGACCCCGGAGTGCGGCTGGCCCTCGATACCCTGGTCAGTCCGGCCCTGCTGCTGCCGTCGGCGCGGGAAAGCTGGCGCTACCACGGATCGCTTACCACGCCACCCTGCACCGAAACCGTCCGCTGGGTGGTGTACACTCAGCCGATCGAGGCGGCGCCGGCGCAGATCGGAACGTTCGCGGCGCTGTTTCCCATGAATGCCCGGCCGGTGCAGTCGCTTGGCCGCCGCCATCTGCTGCTGGATTTCTTCTGACCTCGGTGGATCGCATGGTTGCCCTGTCGCGTCGCCGCCCACCCGCTGCCATTGCCGTCATCCCCGCCCTGCTGGTGCTGGCGGGCTGCGCCCAGACCATGCCGGCCCCACCGGCCCCCTTGACCGGTGTCTGGCTGGTGGAGGGGGTTTATGACAGCGGTACCGATACCCCCACCGTTGCCGAACGTCAGGCTCTCAAGCACCAGGCCATGCGGGTGAGTGCCGGCCAGATCACCGATCCGCTCGGCCGCACCTGCCTGGCCCCCACTTACGCGGTCCACGGCACCAGCGGCGCCGCGTGGTTCGGCTATGGTGGCGGCTGGTTCGACCGCCAGGGACCGGACGTGGCGTTGACGGCGGTGGAGGTGCGATGCGCCGGCCATCCCTTCGACCGCTATGCCCTGCGCGAGGATGGTGCTTTGGTCGGCCGCTACCGCGATGCCTATCTGGTGCTGCGGCGGGAGGATGATCCGCGCATGGCGGAGCGGTTGGCTGCCGTCGATACCGCCCGCTACAACCGGGTCTTGATCCCCGCCCCTCCGCCGCGCTTGGCGCCGCAACTGGCGGCGGCCGGACCGGTCGCCGTCGGGGAGGGGGCGGAGACGGGGGCCGCCGCAGAGGCGGTGCCGCCGCCGGAGGTGCTCGGCCCGGTGCGACGGCTGGCTGCCGAGGCCGGGGTGGATGGATCGGCGGCGGCTGCCGGTGGTCCGACGCTGCATCTCGCCTCATTGAAAACAGAGGACGCCGCCGCCGCCGAATGGCGCGGCCTGCGCCAGCGTCAACCGTTGCTGCGTTCGTGGCAGGTGCGTTACGACCCCGTCGACCTGCCCGGGAAGGGACGCTTCGTGCGGGTGCTGGCGGTGCCGCCGGCCGGTGCCGATCCCCGCGCCGCCTGCGCCGAGTTGGAGCGCGCCGGCCAGTATTGCCGCCTGCGGCCCTGAGGCCCGGATGCCTATTCCCTCCCCCAGAAAAGAAAAAGGGCGGCCTGGGGGGAAGGCCGCCCTTCTGGCGTTCGCCGCCCCGGGAACCAGGGGGGGGGCGGGGGAGGGAGGTCCCCGCCGGGAGGCGAACGAGGGTAGTCCGGTCGCCGCGTGCTATCGGGTCAGCGGCCGGAAGAAATCCTTGCCCGATCCGCATAGCGGGCAGATCCAGTCATGCGGCAAATCCGCGAAGGAGATGCCGGGCGGGATGGGGTGGCCGGCATGGGCGATGTTGTCGGCATCGCCCACGGCCGGATCGTAAACATAGGGATCGCAATCGGCGTTGGTGCAGACCCACTTTGCCACCGCCTCTGCCTCCGCCGCCTCACCCCGCCGACTGGTGGTCGTGGCGCCGAGACTGACGGTCAGAGACCCCAGCGCGATGTTCATCAGCGCCAGGAAACGGCGGCGTGTGGGCCGATGGTCCATGGTGGTAACGGCGCTGGACGGAAGCATGGCAGTCCCCCTCTTTCCCCCCTCTTTCGATGCCCCAAGTGTCCGTCAGGCCGCACGGGGACGGAAGTGACGATGCTGTGACAAGCTTGTGGCGGGAGAGGGGGAGGCGATGGTATGGGGCAGCGCGGAGGGGCCGTAGCTTGTCCGCCAACGACGCCCTGCGGAAGCCCTTGCGTCGGACCTCGTCCCGCTTTAGCTTCCCGCCCGCAACCGCCCTGTCACGCCCGCTTGGCGAAATCGGTAGACGCAGCGGACTTAAAATCCGTTGTCCTTTCGGACGTGCCGGTTCGAGTCCGGCAGCGGGCACCAGCGACCGTGATCGGAGGCCGCGCCTCCTTTCAGAACCCCCGTCCGTGGTCCCGCAGGAAGGCTTCCTCCGCCGCCGTGTGGGGGCGGCCGAGCAGGGCGTTGCGGTGGGGGAAACGGTCGAAGCGTTCGATGATCGTGTAGTGGCGGCGGGCGTAGTCCAGCCATTGCGGATCACCCAGGGACTCGAACAGGGTGACGCTCAGGTCCTGGTCGGCCAGACACTCGGAATGCTCGAAGGGCAGGTAGAGGAACAGGCGGTGGACCGGCTTCAGGTGCTCGTCGAAGCCGCGGTCAAGGGCATGGCGGGCCACCGTGCGGGCCTTCTGGTCGCAGGCGAAGGCGCGCGGGCTGTCGCGCCAGACATTGCGCGGGAACTGGTCGAGCAGGATGCACAAGGCGACACAGCCGAGCGGTGTCTCCATCAGGCTGTCGAGGCGGCCGCCGGCGGCGGCTTCCATTTCATCGGCGAACCGCTCGCGGATGGCTTCGTCGAAGACCGGATCACTTTGGAACCACTCCGGGCGCGGTTCGCCCTCCTGGTCCGAGCCGGGGGCGCCGAACCAGAAGGCCAGAACGCGGGCGAGGGTCTCCGAAGGCGGTAGGGCGGTCGAGGTGAACGGGGCCATGGCGAGCAACCCTCCGACAGGCTTCGATACGACGCATGGCTGACATGCGTCGACGTCATGCCCGAATATCGGCCTCTCCAACCTGCGGTTCAAGCCCTGTCGGTGCTGGCATCGCTACCACGGCGGTAGGGGGCGAGGTCGCACAGGTCGGCCATCTCCTCCTGCATCATCGCCGTTTCCTGCCGCAGGAAGCGGGAGACGGCGGCGCGCAGGGCGGGATCGGCGATCCAATGGGCTGACCATGTGGCTTGCGGCAGATAGCCGCGCTTGATCTTGTGCTCGCCCTGGGCGCCCGCCTCGACGCGGGCCAGCCGGTGTTCGATGGCGTAGTCGATGGCGCGGTAATAGCACGCCTCGAAATGCAGGTAGCGGTATTCCCCCAGGCTGCCCCAGTTGCGGCCGTACAGGCAGTCGCCGCCGCGCAGGTTGAGCGCGCCGCAGACCGGGCGGCCGTCGTCCTCCCCCATCACCAGCACCACCGAGTCGCCGAGTCGTTCGCCCAACAGGTCGAAGAAGGCGCGGGTGAGGTAGGGCGTTCCCCACTTGCGGTCGCTGGTGGAGCGGTAGAAGCGGAAGAAGGCATCCCAGTGGGCGGCGGTGATATCCGCCCCCGTCAGGGTGCGCAGGCGGACGCCGGTGGCCTGGGCTTTCTCGCGCTCCTTGCGGATATCCTTGCGCTTGCGGCTGGCGAGGCCGGCGAGGAAGTCGTCGAAGCTGGCATACCCCCGGTTCTCCCAATGATACTGGGTGCCAAGCCGGGTGAGCAGCCCCATGGCGCCCAGCGCCTGCGCTTCGGCCTCGGTCGGGAATGTGATGTGGACGGAGGAACAGCCGGCCCGCTCCGCCAGTTCGATCATGCCGCCGGCCAGCGCCTGCCGCAGGGCCGCCGGGTCGCGGGCATCCGGGCGTACCAGCAGGCGCGGACCGGTGACCGGGGTGAACGGCACCGCGCATTGCAGCTTTGGGTAATAGCGGCCGCCGGCCTGGGCATAGGCATTGGCCCATGCCCAGTCGAACACGTATTCGCCATAGGAATGGCTTTTGACGTAGAGCGGCGCCGTCGCCAGCAGGGTGCCGGCGGCATCGCGCAGCAGCAGATGGCGCGGCAGCCATCCCGCCTCGCGGCCGACCGACTCCGACTCCTCCAGCGCCGCCAGGAAGGCGTGGCTGACGAAGGGGTTGTCGGGGCCGGCGCAGGCATCCCAGGCGGCGGCATCGACGTCGGAGATGCGGCCGGTGGTCTCAAGCGTCAGGCGGTCCTCGGGGGTGTCGGACATGGGGCCTCGCGGAAGGGGACGGCGCCGCCCGATGTGGGGCCGCCGGCCGTCGGCGGCAAGGCCGCGCCCTAGAAGCCGCCGCCGCCGCCACCCCCAAAGCCGCCGCCGACACTGATGCCGGAGGACGAGGACGACGAGCCACCGCCGTCGCTGTCCCCCTCTTGGGCGGTGGTGACGCTGTCGATGCCGGCGGTGAGGCCATGGCCGAGATCGTCGCTTAGGCGGCCGGGGTCGGCGACGCCATCGCCGTACCACCCCCAGCCACCATGCACCATCCCGTCGTCAATCCCCCCCGAGGCGGCGGCGGTGGCGGCCAAGGCGGCCCCGAAGCCGAGCGCCCACGACCGTTCCAGATCGAGGGCCAGGGCATAAGGGAGATAGCGGTCGGGCGGCAGGGTGGCGTCGGCCATGGCGGTGGCGGCACCGGCGGCGCCACCCGACTGGGTGATGAAGGCGGCCAGCCCCTCGATCTCATCCTGGACACGGCGCCCATCGCGCGTGGGGGCCTTCAGCGCCCAGGCGAAGAACATCGTGGTCGCGGTCAGCACCAGCAGGCCGGCAAGCACGGCGACGCTCACCACCGCCAGCATGCCGACCATCATCACCAAGCCGACGAGCAGTGCCGGCACCATGGTGAAGGCGAGGAACCACAGCGCCCGTCCGACGCCGCGACCCCGCGCCACCTGCCGCGCATGACGCACCACATGGCGGCCGAGAAACCAAGCGACGGCCGCCACGCCGGCCAGAATGGCGCCGAGAATCACCGCCGAACCAAGGTCGGAGATGGCTGCCAGCATGGCGATGCCGGCCACCACCGACAGGGCGGTGCCGATGCCGAGGTGCAGCCGATTGGTGACGAACAGGCGGTCGTTGTTGCCGGCCTCCAATGCCTCCTTCAGGGCGTCGTTGGCCTGCCGCAGCCAACGGCCGTCGGCGTCGTCGAGGCCGCGCTCGAAGGCCATGGCGAAGAACAGCTTGTTGGCGACGGCGCGTTCCTCGGGGAACAGCCCGCTGTCGGGGGTGCCGGTGCGATGCAGGCGCCAGCTGCCATCGGGGCGGTGATCGATGGTCAGGAAACCGTTGACCGCCATGTTGACCAGGGCCGCCGCCAGGCAGCGGGTGTCATAGCCCATCTGGCGGACGAAGCGGACGGCGGCGGGGCTCATGTTGGCGGGCGGGGTCGGGCGCGGGATGATCTGCCCGGCGGCAGGATCGCGGCCGAGCCACCACCACGCGGCACCGAAATAGATCAGCACCACGCCAAGGGCGGCGAGCACCACTGGCAACCCGGCCATGGAGGCAATGGGTTCCAGGTCGACGTCGGTGTCGTCGGCCAAGGCCGGCTCGTCGCCGGTGATGGCGCCGGCGGTGTCGGCGAGGCCGCGCGGGATGTCCACCGCCACCGTCAGTCCGTGGCCCGGCGGCAGGGCGAGGCGCGATCGCACCGACAGGGTGCCGTCGCTGCCGATGTCGCCGTCGACGGTGCTTTCGCCGCTGCCGGGGGCGCCGGTGACCGCCTTCCAGCCGGCCGGCGGCGTGGCGGCGGGCAGGCTGACGCGGGCGGCGGCCTCGGCGATGGGGAACTCCCAGCCGGTGCCGGTGACCTCCCACCGCAGCAGGTCGTGGACCTCTCCGGGGGGCAGGGTGCCGGAGGCGCGATAGGTGAGGGTGAAGACGTGATTTCCACGCGGCAGTTCCCGCGCCGGATCGCCCAGTCGCACGCGCACGCCGGCATCGTTCCAGGTCATCTCCGTCGGGACTGGATGGCCGTCGCGGTCGGCGGACACCAGCGAGAACCCGAGCCGCCGCCCCTCCGGCCCGGTCAGCGGGATGTCGCGGAAGATGCCGCGGCGGATGCGGTCGCCTTCCGCCCGCACGGCGATGGTTTCCGTCACCATCAGGTCGCCGGAGGGCTGCACCGCGATGTCGGCGGCAAAGCGGGTGATTTGTTCGGCCGCCGCCGCGCTCCCCGCTCCCGCTGCCACCGGCAGGATGACAAGGCACAGGATGGCGGCGACGCGGACGCAAAGCGCCCGGATCATGGAACGGGTCATAGGGCTCCGACCTTGATTCCCCCGAGGATTGCCGCGGGACGCGGCGGCGGGACTGCGCGACTATACCATGGGCGGCTGGCAGCGGGGTGACGGTGATCACCACCCGGCGGTGACTTCGCCGAGTCGGCGTCTCACCCGGCAGCGGCAGCAGCCCGACCGTTATAATTGGTCCTCCCGCCCCGGTTTCCAATGTGCTAACCATGCGGCACCGCGCAAGGCGCCGTCGCGGGCCGGTCCCGACCCATGGCGCGCGGTCCTTGCTCCGTCGTTCACCGCCGCTAGGGGAAAACCCGCCCGTGAGCAAGCTGTCGCTGCCGAAGGACAAGATCAAGATCGTCCTGCTGGAGAATGTCCACGACAACGCCGTGGCCTATCTGCGTTCGCACGGTTACGAAAACATCGAGATGCACAAGGGTGCGCTCGATTCCGAGGATCTCAAGGCGGCCATCGCCGATGCCCACATGGTCGGCATCCGCTCCCGCACCAAGCTGTCCAAGGACGTGCTGGCCAGCGCCGAGAAGCTGATGGTGATCGGCGCTTTCTGCATCGGCACCAACCAGATCGACCTGCACGAGGCCCAGTGCCGGGGCATTCCGGTGTTCAACGCGCCTTACTCCAACACCCGGTCGGTGGCGGAACTGGTGCTGGCCGAGGTCATCATGCTGGCGCGCGGCATTCCGCGCCGCAACTGGATCTGCCACGAGGGCGGCTGGGACAAGTCGGCGGCCGGCTCCACCGAGGTGCGCGGCAAGACCCTCGGCATCGTCGGCTACGGCCATATCGGCACCCAGCTGTCGATCATCGCCGAGGCGCTGGGCATGAAGGTGCGGTTCTTCGACATCGCCGACAAGCTGGCGCTGGGCAATGCCCAGTCCTGCCTCAGCCTGAAGGAGCTGATGGAGGTCTCGGACTTCGTGTCGCTGCATGTGCCGGACACCCACCAGACCCGCAACATGATCACCGCCACGGAAATCGGCTGGATGAAGCCCGGCAGCTTCCTGGTCAATGCCGCCCGTGGCAAGATCGTCGACATCGACGCCTTGGCCGAGGCCCTGCGCACCGGACACCTGGCCGGCGCGGCGCTCGACGTCTTCCCGGTGGAGCCGGCGTCGGTGGAGGACATCTTTGAAAGCCCGCTGCGCGGCATGAAGAACGTCATCCTCACCCCCCACATCGGCGGTTCCACCCAGGAGGCGCAGGCCAACATCGGCACCGAAGTGGCGGAAAAGCTGGTGAAGTATTCCGACAACGGTTCCACCGTCGGCGCCGTCAACTTCCCGGAAGTCATGCTGCCGGTCCATCAGGGTGGCCTGCGCTTCATGCACATCCACCGCAACGTGCCGGGCGTCATCTCCAAGATCAACGACGTGTTCGGCCGCCGTGGCCTCAACATCGTCGGCCAGTACCTGCGTACCGACGAGAGCGTCGGCTATGTGGTGGTGGACGTGGACGGCATCATCGAGCCCGGCATGGGCGTGCGGCGCGAGTTGGAAGCCATCGACGGCACCATCCGCACCCGCTTCCTTCAGTGCGAGGAACCCTGACGGATCCGGCCTTCGGTCGAACGGTGTTCCTTTCAGGTCAGGCCCGCCCCAACGCCGGGGCGGGCCTGCGCGTTATCGGCGCATGACGCCCCGCTCCCTGCACGCGCCCGACGCGCCCCCACTCGATGCCGAGCCGCCGCCCCTGCTGGCGCCGGGGGAGACCTGCTGGCAGGTGGCGCAGGCCGACCGCTTCGGCATGATCGTCGACTGCGAGGATTACTTCGCCGCTTTCCGCGATGCCTGTCTGGCGGCGCGGAAGCGCATCTTCCTGGTCGGCTGGGATTTCGATACCCGGGTCCGCCTGCTCATCCGCAACCCGCGCGACGGCTGGTCGGTGAAGGTGGGGCGCTTCCTGACCGAGTTGGTGGACCGGCGCCCTGATCTGCACCTTTACATCCTCAAATGGGATGTCGCCTTCCTCACCCTTCTGCGTCAGAATCCGTGGCCGATCCGCGCCATCCAGTGGAAGCTGGCCAAGCGCGTGCATTTCAAGCTGGACGGCGAACACCCGTTCGGATCCTGCCATCATCAGAAGGTGGTGTGCATCGACGACCGTTTCGCCATGGTCGGCGCCATCGACATCACCCGCGGCCGCTGGGATACCCGTGCCCACCGCGACAACGACCGCCGCCGCATCACACCGGCCGGCCGCCGTTACCAGCCCCATCATGACGTCTCGGCGGCGGTGGACGGCGAGGCTGCGCAGGCCCTCGGCGAACTCTGCCGCGACCGCTGGCGGCGGGCGACCGGCGAGGTGCTGGAGCCGGTGCCGCAGGACGAGACGCCGGCCGATGTCTTCCCCTGGCCACGGGCGGCGCCGGTGCAGGCCCGCGCCCTGCCGGTGGCCATCGCCCGCACCCTGCCGCCGTGGCAGGACCAGGCCGGCATCTTCGAGATCGAGGCCATGACGCTCCGCGCCATCGCCCGCGCCCGGCGGCTGATCTACCTGGAGAACCAGTATTTCGCCAGTCGGGTGGTGGTGGAGGCGCTGGCGGAGCGTCTGCGCGAGGCCAACCCGCCGGAGGTGGTGGTCATCAACCCGCTCAACGCCTCCGGCTGGCTGGAGCAGGCGGCCATGGACACCGCCCGCGTCCTTGCCGTCGCCGCCTGCCGTGCCGCCGACCATGCCGGCCGGTTCCGCATCTACTATCCGGTGACGCGCAAGGGGCGGCCAATCTATGTCCACTCCAAGGTCACGATCATCGACGAGGATGTGCTGCGGGTGGGCTCGGCCAATGTCAACAACCGCTCCATGGGTTTTGACAGCGAGTGCGACGTGGCGGTGGCGGCGGACGCGCACGATGCCCGCGCCATGATTCGCGGCCGCCTGGTCGACCTGCTGGCGGAGCACCTGGATGTGTCGGAGGAGGAACTGGAGGCCGCCTGGGAGAGCCATGCCGGCCGCCTGATTCCGGCGATCGACGACCTGCGCACCGAAACCGGCCGCACGCTGCATCCGCTGAAGGTGGCCGCGCCGGATGAGTTGGACGACATCGACGCGTTCGTCATTCACACCCAGGTCGCCGACCCGGAGCGGCCGGAAAAGCCCTGGCGGCGCCTGAAGGCGCGTCTGCTGGGGATGATCACCCTGCGTTGGTAGCGTAAGGGGGAAGGCTGGTTCCTGGGCGGGCGGCGGTCAGCCGGCGGCCAGGGTTTCCTCCACCAATTCGCAGATCAGGTGACCGCAGGCGATGTGCATTTCCTGGATGCGGTCGGTACGGCTGGCGGGAACCACCAGGGCGATGTCGCTGGCGTCCTTCAGGGCGCCGCCGCCGCCGCCGGTGAAGCCGAGGACGGTGACGCCCATCTCGCGCGCCGCCGCCACCGCTTTCATGACGTTGGGGCTGTTGCCGGAGGTGGTGAGCGCCACCAGCACATCGCCACGCTTGCCCAGGCCACGCAACTGGCGGGCGAAGATGTCGTCGAAGCCGAAATCGTTGCCGATGGCGGTGAGGGCCGAGGTGTCCACCGTCAGCGCCACCGCCGGCAGCGGCGCGCGGTCGAGGCGGTAGCGGCCGAGCAGTTCGGCGGCCAGGTGCTGGCTGTCGGCGGCCGATCCGCCGTTGCCGCAGAAGAAGACGGTGTTCCCTGCCCGCAGGGCGGCGGTGACGGCCTCGGCCATGGCGGCGACGGTGCCGGCGTGGGCGTCGAGGGCACGGAAATTCTCGGCGATGGCCGCGAAGGTTTCGGTGGCGCGGCGGGCGAAGGGGGAGCTACCGGTGGTCATGATGGTGGATCAAATCCCTGCGGCATCGGGGCGGCCGACCATAGACCGTCCGCCCCGCCTTGACCAGTGTCAGGCCGTGGCCTCGGGGTACATGGCCCGCAGCTTTTCCAGGATCGGTGCCTCGTATTCCATCAGGTTGTCGTAGCCGCCGATGAGGTGGCCGTCGATGAGGATCTGCGGCACCGTGCGGGCGTCCGGCAGCCTCTCCTTCATGCGGGTGAAATCGGCGGCGGCGGAGACGTCGATTTCCTCGTAAGGGATGTTGTGGTCCTTGAACCAGGTCTTGGCCTTCTGGCAGTACATGCAGGTCTGTTTGGTGTAGATCTCGATCGCCATCGTCTGTCCGCTTTCCTGAACTTGGGTCGGTGCGACGCCAAAGGTGGCGCGGAACGCGCCGGGCCGCAACCCCCGCCGGCGGTCATATCGGCGCCCGGCGGGGATCGGCAAGGGGGGTCAGGCGACCGCCGCCGGGGTGGTGGTCAGGCGTTCGCGGTGCCAGATGTACAGACCGCTCGCCACGATGATGGCGGAACCGAGCAGGGTCGGCCCATCGGGCACATGACCGAACACCGCCAGCCCGATCAGCCCGGCCCAAACGATCTGGGCGTAGGTGAACGGCGCCAGGGTGGAGGTCTCGGCCAGGGTATAGGCTTTCACCGCCAGCAGGTGGCCGGCCACCGCCAGGGCGCCCATGGCGGCCATCAGCAGCAGGTCGGGCAGGGTCGGCGTCACCCACACGAAGGGCACCACCAGCGCCGCCCCGACGAAGCCCGCCAGGCCGGTCCAGGTGGTGGTGACGATGGCGCTGTCATCGGTGCCGATGCGGCGGCTGGCGATCACCGCCCCCGACCAGCTCACCGCCGATCCCAGCGACAGCAGGGCGCCCCAGTCGATGGCGCCGCTGTCGGGGCGGACCACCACCAGCATGCCGACGAAGCCGACCGCCACCGCCGCCCACCGGCGCGGCCCCACCCGCTCCCCCAGCAGGGGGATGGCGAGCGCCGTCTGGATCATCGGGCAGATGAAGAAGACGGCGGTGGCCGTCGCCAGCGGAGTGATCGCCAGGGCGGAGATGAAGAACAGTGCCGAACTGAGCATCAGCAGGCCGCGCACCGCTTGCAGCACCGGCCGGCGCGGCCGCAGCACGGCGGCAAGGGTGACGCCGCTGCCGGGGCGTAGCAGAACCGGCAGCAGGAACAGGGCGTAGAAGGCATAGCGCCCAAAGGCGACCTCCAGCGGCGGCACGCTGTCGGCCAGGAACTTGGAAACGCCATCCATGGCGGAGAAGAGGACGGTGGCGGCCAGGATCAGCGTCACGGCTCGCGACGCGGAGGCCGCCGCGGCGCCGGAGGCCGCGGCAATGGAAGTGGTCATGGGATGATGTCAGCCGGCGGGGAACCTGCGCGATGTCCGGCCGCAGGGCCCGCCCCGCCGACGCGACGGCCCTCGAATCCGGCCTCATCTTGATACGCCGGCGCGGCGGCGGCGGGAAGGGCCGTTATGGCCCTGCCGCACCGGCCGCGGTGGCGCCGCCTATGGTGCCATTCGAGGG
>JAEWWF010000298.1 GCA_023396465.1 Pseudomonadota bacterium | reverse complement strand
ACGTCAATGCCTTCCTGAACACCGTCACCACCCTTCTGCTGCTGATCGCCTTCGTGCTGATCCGGCGGAAGCACATCGAGGGCCACCGCAAGGCCATGATCGGCGCCTTGGCCGTCTCGACGGTGTTCCTGGCGTCCTATCTGGTCTACCACTTCACCGCCCCGATCTTCGTGTTCCGTGGCGAAGGCGCCATCCGGCCGGTCTATTTCACCATCCTCATCACCCATGTGGTGCTGGCGGCGGTGGTGCTGCCGATGATCCTGGTGACGGCGTGGCGCGGCCTCAACCGCATGGACGCCCGCCACCGCGCCATCGCCCGCTACACCTGGCCGGTGTGGATGTACGTGTCGGTGTCGGGCGTCGTCATCTATTGGATGCTCTATCACATCTACATCTGACCCCCTCGGCACCCCCACCCCCAGCGGAAGGAACGGCATGACCAGCAGCCCGCAGGCGTCCCCGGCCCGGACGGCACCAGCCCCGGCCGACCTGAGCGTCGGCGCCGACCTGCTGCGGCGCGAGTTGCACGGCTGGGCGGGCCTCAGCGTCGCCGCCCTCGCCATCGCCGGACTGCTGGTGCTGCTGATCGTCCCGGCCCGCACGCCGGGAGTGCAGGATCTGCTGCCGTGGGATCCCAACGTCTTCTTCCGTCAGGCGCTGGTGACCCATGTGGTGTTTTCCGTGGTGATCTGGTTCCTGGGGGCGCTCGGCGTGCTCACCGTGCTCGCCACCGACCGCATGAGCGGCCGGATGAACCAACGGCTGCGGGGAGCCTGGCTTGGTCCGGTGGGTCTCGGCCTGACCGTCTTCGCCATGCTCATGCTGCTGGCCGGCACATTGGCCGGCCTCGGCAGCCCGTCGCTCAACAACTACGTCCCGGTGCTGGTGCATCCGCTCTACTACGCCGGTTTGGCCGTGCTGTTCGTCGGCGTGGCGCTGCCGGTGGCGCGGCTGCTGCTCAACATCGCCGGCCGCGAGGTGCCGGAACCGATGCCGTGGGGCGTCGCCTCGGTGGGACTGACCTATCTGGCGGCGCCGATGTGCATCCTTGCCGCCTGGATGCAGCTTCCTGCCGATCTGCCGGCGGAAATCTACAACGAACAGCTATTCTGGGGTGGCGGCCATGTGCTCCAGGTGGTCAATACCGGGCTGCTGATCGTGGCATGGCACATGATCGCCCGCGCCGCCTGGAACGAGCCGCTGTTGCCGCGCCCTCTGTTCAGCCTGGTGACCATCGCCCTGCCCGCCACCGCCGCCGCCGGCGTCGTCTATACGGTCAGCCGCGACGTCATGAGCAGCGACCATTACCAGGCATTCACCGACCTCTACCTCTACGCCCTGGTGGTGCCGGCGGTGGTGGCCATGGCGGGCCTCGCACAAGTGCTGTGGCGCTGCCGCGACCGCCTGGACTGGCGGCAGCCGGCGACCCTCGGCTTGCTGCTGTCGCTGGTGCTGTTCGGCATCGGCGGCCTGCTGGGCTATGGCCTTGGCCATGGCGACACCCGCACGCCGGCCCACTATCACGCCGTCATCGGCGGCGTGAACCTGGCGCTGATGACCCTGTTCGCCACCGTCGTGCTGCCGGTGCTCAGGCGCGCCTTCGGCAAGGCGCGCCCCGTGCTGTGGTTCCTGGCCTTGTACTTCGTCGGACAAACGATCCACTCGGTCGGCCTCTATATCGCCGGCACCTTCGGCGTCGCCCGCAAGACCGCCGGGGCCGAGCAGGGACTCGATTCGATGATGAAGGTGGCCGCCATGGGGGTGATGGGACTGGGTGGGCTGGTGGCCGTCATCGGCGGCGTGCTGTTCGTGTGGATGGCTCTGCGGCGGCTATGGCCCACCGCCCGCTGACCGATTCGTGGGGTTGATATACCTCGGGTTTCCGCCACAACCCTTGCTTATATCCGACTATCCGTGTCAGGCTATGCCCATAACGACAAGGGAGGGGACGGCCGTCCCGGACCGCCCCCCGTGGGAGGCGCCATGACCCTGAGAAGCTACCTGGAGCTGTGCAAGCTGCGCATCGGCTTCATGATCGCCCTGACTGCCATGGTCGGCTATGCCGCCGTGGCCGAGACCCTGGACGTAGCCCACCTGCTGACCCTCGCGCTGGCCATGCTGCTTGGCTCGGCGGCGAGTTCGGTCTTCAACCACTTCTACGACCGCGATATCGACGGCCTGATGAAGCGCACCGCCCGCCGGCCGCTGGTGACCGGCGCCATGGGCGATCCGCGCGCCGCCCTGTGGCTGGCCGCCGGTCTACTGGTGGTGGGCTGCGGCCTCGCCACCCTCACCTTCAACTGGGCGGTGGCGGTGCATCTGTTCCTGGGCGCCTTCGTCTACGGCATCGTCTACACGGTGTGGCTGAAGCGGCGCACCTGGCTCAACATCGTCATCGGCGGGGCGGCCGGCAGCTTCGCCATCATGGCCGGGGCGGCCGCCGTCGATCCCGGCCAGTGGCTGCTGCCGACGGTGATGGCGGTGTTCCTGTTCCTGTGGACGCCGAGCCACTTCTGGGCCCTCGCCATCCTGCTGCGCGAGGACTACGCCAAGGCCGGCGTGCCCATGCTGCCGGTGCTGGTGGGGGATGCCCGCACCGCCCGCGCCATCCTGCTCAACACCGTGCTGCTGGTTGCCTCGTCGCTGGTGCCGTGGATGATGGGCGGGCTGGGGGCGATCTACGGCGTTCTGGCGCTGGTGCTGGGCGCCTGGTTCCTGTGGAAGAGCTGGCGCCTGGTGCGCGAGCCCACCCACGTCGAGGCGCGACGGGTGTTCTTTGGCTCCATGAGTTACCTCGGTGGCGTGTTCCTGGCGGTGGTACTCGACAAGCACCTGCCGGCGGTGTTCTGACCGGCGGGTCGCGGCGGCAGGCGGGCAGAGGCAGCGATAGCGAAAATGCATGGCGGGCGTTGATCGGATCGGTCGCCGCACCCGTATAGTCGGGTGATTTCACGCTTCGCATTTTTCGCCGTCCATTTTCAGACGAGACCGCCATGCCCGCTGCTCCCTCCGTCGCCGCCGGTGACGCTCCTCTGATCGTGCTGTTCCGCGACGACCTGCGGACCGTCGACCACCCGGCCCTTCATGCCGCCGCCACGCGTGGCGTACCCGTGTTGCCGGTGTTCGTGGTCGACCGCGTCCACGGCTTGGGCAACGGTCCCCAGGCCCGGGGCCTCGGCGGCGCCGTGCGCTGGTGGCTGCACCACAGCCTCGCCCGCCTGAGCGACAGCCTGGCCACGCTGGGGGCGCCCCTGGTGCTGCGCGGGGGACGCCCGGCGGAGGTGGTGCCGCGTCTGGCGGCCGAGGTTGGCGCCGCCGCCGTGCTGGTC
>JAEWWF010000394.1 GCA_023396465.1 Pseudomonadota bacterium | reverse complement strand
GTCCAGCACCGGGAAGGCAACGTGGCCGCACAGCACCACCGTGCCGCCGCCGTCGAGAAAGGCGGTCAGTTGCGCCCGCCGCTCCAGCAGGGTCTGCTGGTCGATCAGCATGGACAGGATGAGGGCGCGATAGGGGCCGAGGTCCATGTCGGCAAGGTCGTACTGATAGGCGATGTCGATGTGCTCGGCGAGCGGACCGACCGCGAAGGGGCCGGGACGGTGGTCGCGGTGGCAGCGCAGGAACAGGCAGGGTTTCATAACGGCATGGTCACTCTGCTGAAGGGAGGTCAGGAGGTCGAAGGAGCGGACGGAAACAGCAGCCAGCGGCCGAACACCGCCAGCCAGACGGCGAAGGCAGCCGCCCACACGAGGGCCGGCACGGTCACCGCCCACAGCGCCGTGAGGTGCGGCGCCGCATGGGGGATCAACACCCGCATCAGGGCGGCGGCGGCGATCAGCAGCGGCGGCACCAGGGTGGCGGAGGGCAGCGGGAAACTCCGCCCGGTGTGGCGCAGGGAGACGATGGACAGCACGGTGACCGCCACCGTCCCCGCCGCGCCAAGGCCGAGGGCATGGCGCACCGCCGCCGCGTCGAGCCCGACCCCGAGGGCGGCAAGACCGATGCCGCCAAGGCCGACGGCCATCCACACCTGCGCCATATAGAACGGCAGCACCTGCGGCCGCAGCAGGGCACGGCCGTGATGCAGTTCGGTCAGCCGCTCCATCTGGGCACAGGCGGCGGCCAGGGCCACCCAGCCGGTCACCGGGGTTGCCGGTGCCACAAGCTCCGCCACGCCATAGAGCACCAGGGTCAGCGCCGCCAGATAGCCCCGCCCCGGCGCCATGCGGACGGTGGCGGCTTGGCCACACTCTCCCAGCGCCGCCCGCAGGGTCACCGGCAGGATACGGCCGAGCGCCAGGGCGATCAGCACCATGAACAGGCTGAGGCCGGCCGTCGCCGCCCGCTCCGGCGGCAGGTCCAGCCATCCCATGCGGGATGCATGAAAGGTGCCATTGACCACCAGCAGTCCGACCAGGGCCAACACGAACTGCCAGGGCCGCCGCTCCGGCGGCCGCAGCGCCGGCAGCACCGAGACCAGCAGCAGCACCAGGAACGGCAAATCGAGCGCCGCCACCACCGCCGCCGGCAGCAGCGGATCAAGCCAGAACCCCGCCCGCCCGGCGGCCCACAGACCGACCAGCAGCAGCAGCCGGCGCCGCCCTATGCCCACCGTCGCGGTCCAGGCCGCCAGGGCGGTGAGCAGAAAGCCGGCCAGGGCGGCGGTGAGAAAGCCGAACACCTGTTCGTGCCCATGCCAGCCGCCGGGGGTGAGATCGCTCCAGGTTCCGAGGACGCCGAACCACAGGGCCGGCATGGGCAGCACCGCCGCCACCGCCGCCAACGGCACCAGCAGGAAGAAGGGGCGGAAGGGATCGTCGAGGACCCCGTCGAGGCGGCCGCTCATGGCGTCTCCTCCACGTCCATGGCCAGGGCACGGGCGATGGCCGGTGCCGCCAGCAGGGCCGACACCTCGGCGTGGACGAAAGCATCGTCGCGGGCTTCGGCGGCGGCGGCGATGTCATGCACCGCCACCACCCGCGACGGGCGCGGCGACAGCACCACGATACGGTCGGCCAGCCGCACCGCCTCGGCCAGATCGTGGGTGACCAGCAGGGCCGTCAGGTCGCGGCCGGCGATCAGGCGGCGCACCAGGGCCTGCATCTGCCGCCGCAGACCGATGTCCAGGGCGCTGAACGGCTCGTCGAGAAGCAGCAGATCGGGCTCCACCGCCAGCGCCCGCGCCAGCGCCACCCGTTGGCGCATGCCGCCGGACAGCTCGTGCGGGTACTTGCCCGCATCCGCCGGAGCCAGTCCCACCACCTCCAACAGCCGCTCCGCCCGCGCCGCCCGCTCCCGCCGCCCCATGGCAAGCGCCTTGAGGCCGAAGGCGATGTTGTCGCGGGCGGTGCGCCACGGCAGCAGGCACGGGTCTTGGAACACGAACACCGGATGGCGGAACGGGTGGGTGATGGCCCCCTGCTCGGGCGGCACGAGGCCGCCGATCATGGCGAGCAGAGTGCTCTTGCCGCAGCCGGAAGGACCGGTCAGGCAGCCGACCCGCCCCCGCGGCAGATGAAAGGACACCCCGGACAGCACCGGCTCGGGCCCGAAGGCGTGGGAGACGGCGGCGACCGACAAACCCTCGGCGCCGCCGATGTCGTCGGCCTCCTGGCCGGCGGCAAGGATCGTCATGGCATCTCCATCCATGGCAGCCTCCTACGCCCCGCGACCGGCGCCACCGCCGGAGGCCGTCGCCCCCGGAAGCTCGCGCCGCCAGGTCTGGACATGGCGGCGCACCGGCTCCAGGAGCAGGTATTCGACGCACAGCAGCAGGATCACCACCACCAGGATCCAGGCCATGGCCTTCACGGTGTCGACCTGCACCCGCGCCGTCGCCAGACCGTCGCCGATGCCACCGGCGCCGCTCAACAACTCGGCCATGACCGCCACCTTCCACGACAGCGCCAGCGCCGAGGCCAAAGCCGGAAACAGGTAGGACAGCATGTGCGGCAGGTAGACATCCCACACCCGCACCCGCCACGGCACGCGGAACGCCTCGGCCATGCGCTTCAGGGCACCGTCCAGCGTGCGCACGCCTTGAGCGGCGCCGGAGAACACGACGGGCGCCGTCGCCACCACCACCGTGAAGGTGGCGGCGGCGCCGCTGCCGCCGAACCACAGCAGCGACAGCACCACCCAGGCGATGGCGGGAATACCGAGCATGAGCGTGGTCACCGGCTGCAACAGCCGGCGCATCATGTCCGAGGCCCCGGCCAGGGCGCCGAGCCCGCCGCCCACCGCCACCGTCAGCACGAAGCCGCCAAGGGCATTGCGGCCGGTGTCGAGCACCGCCGGCGGCACGCGGCCGTCAAGGGTCATGCGCCACAGGGCGGCGAAAGTCTCGCGCGGCGCCGGCAGTACCAGGGTGCCGTAAATGCCGTGCCCCAGTTCCCACAGGGCGACCACCAGCAGCAGGCTCGCGGCGGCGCCCCAGCCGTTCCACAGGTAATCGAGCACCCGCGCCGCCCGGCCCCGGGCCCTGCCTGCCGCTGGCGGAACCGTCATGCCCTCAGGCTCCCCAATAGAAATCATCGTCGGGCATGCGGCCGCCCATGATGTCCGGCGACATCTCCATGAGGTCGGAGAAGTAATGGCCGAGCGCCTCCCGCGCTTCCGCCGCCGAGGTCACCCGCAGGCGGAAGTGGGGCAGCGAGCGTTCGATGATCGGCGGTTGCAGTTCCAGGTAATCGGCCCCCAGACGGCCGGCGCTGGCCGGATTGTTGAGCACCCAGCGGGCGCTTTCGACGCACCCCTGATGAATGGCGGCCACCAGTTCCGGCCGGCGTTGCAACAGATCGTCGGTGATGCCGAGCCCCGCCTGGGGAATGCCCGGCGGACGGCCCGACAGGGTGGCGTAGGCTTCGGTCAGGTCGATGGCGCGGTGGGCGGTGACGCCGGCCTGCATGCCGCGCATCTGCGCCGCCGTCGCCGCCGGTTCCGACAGAACGGCGATGTCGGTCCGGCCGGCGAGGAACAATTGCACCGCCTCGGTGGGGGTGCCGACGTAGGACAACGTCAGATCCTTGTCGGGGTCGAGGCCGGCCCGGCGCAGCACGAGGCGGAAGATCAGGTCGGGCGCGTCGTTGCGGAACGACAGCAGCACCGACTTGCCGGCCAGATCCTCCACCCGCGTGATGCCGCCCTCGCGAGTCATGACATAGAGCAGCCCCCAGGTGAGGATGTTCATCTGCCGCACCGGGACGCCCCGGTTGCGCAGGTTGGCGCAGGAATAGCTGGGGGTGCCGAAGACGGTCATCTCGCCGGACAACACGCCGGCCCGCATCTGGTCGGGGGTGCGCCACACCTTCATCGCCGCCTTGGCGACGTGCGGCGCCAGATAGTCGCTGTCGATCATATGAGCGACCACCACCGAAGGCGTCGCCGGCATGGCATTGATGGTCAGGCTGTCACCGGCAGCGGCGGCGACGGCCCGGCCGCCGCCGCCCAGACCGGGCAGCAGGCCGGCACCGGCAGCGGCGCCCAGGCCACCGAGCATGTGACGTCGGGTGAGGGTGAACATGGCGGAAGGCTCCTGGTCCAAGGCCGGCGGTCAGAAGGTCACCACGCCGCGCACATAGACGGTGCGGCCGGGACCATAGACGGCGGAGGGGTTGGTTTCGTCGGTGCTGGTGTAGGGGTTGTGCTCGGCGTAAGTCCGGTCGAACACGTTATCGACCCCCAGCCGCAGACCGACGGTGTCGTAGAGCTGCACGCCGGCATAAAGGTCGAGCAGCGTGAACCCGCCCACCGGCCCCGGATCGAACCCGCTGCCGGTCGCCGGGCTGAGGTCGGCGCGATCCTGCCCCGCCACCATGCGCAGCTTGGCGCCGGCATTCCAGGTGCCGATGCTGCCGAGGGTGTCCTGGTAATCGACCAGCCAATTGGCCTCCAGCGGGTTGATGCCGTAGAGGGCGCGGCCGTCGTCGGTGTTCTCCCCCCACTGCCACGTCAGGCCGACGCGGGTGGACCAGTTGCGGGTCAGGTTGACGGCCGCCTCCAGGTCGATCCCGGCCAACTGGGCATCGACGTTGCGCCAAATGAAGGCGTTGTCGGCGCGCAGGATGCCGTCCTGACCATGGGCGCGGTCGCGGGAGATGAAGTCGACCACATGCTCCACATGCCCGCCCAGCGACAGGCGCCACGACTGGCTGGCCAGCCAGTCATCGCCACCCGGACGCTTGCGGCCGTAGTCGAGCCAGTCATCGCCCTTGAGCGCGATGCCGGCCTCGGCGCGATAATGCTGCTCCGGCGCCAGATCCGGGTTGCCGACCTGACGGGCGGCGTAACCGCTGGCGGTGGTGTTGTTCATGGACGGCATCGCGAAGTACCGCTCCTGGGTGTCGGCGGCGCGCATGATGCGGCCGACCGAGCCGGTCAGCGACAGGCGATCGTCGAGCAAACGATGCTCGGCATCCACCTTGGCGCTCAGCATGTGGTCTTCGCGGCTGTCGCTGACGTCGCCGTAGTATTGCCGGTAAAGGCTGCGCGGCGTACCGGTGTAGCGGGCGGCGCCGGCCCCCACCTGCATCAGCGTGTCGAGCTTGCTGGCGCTGCCCGAGACGTAGTCGTAACGGACGCCGAAGGTCACGTCGGTCGGCGGCTGCGGCTTCCAGGCGATATCCAGATTGACGCCCGCCTGCGTCATCTCGACCCCCGGATACTGGAGGCCGGACAGGGTGGCGAGGCTGGTGTTGGGGCCGCCATGGCGGGCGGCGTCATGGTCGACATGCTCGCCCGACAGCGTCAGCCGGGCCAGCACCGCATCGGACAGCGGCATGTCCCCGGACAGGGCGGCGGTGAAGGTATCGCGGCTCGGCCGGGCCTCCATCGGGTTGGTGGCCGGGGTCGACCGCAGCTCGAAGTTCCGGTTGACGCGATCGAGGCCGACGTAGCGCAGATCCAGCTTCAGCCGGTCCACGCCTGTGATTGGCGCCGTCTGCTCGGCCCCCAGGTTGACGATCAGGCGGCGGGTGGAGACCGAGTCCGCGCCGAAGCCCTCCGTCACCGCGACGCCATCCTGCACCACCGGCGACACCAACGGCAGCCGGTGGTCGCTGATGACGTCGTTGACCACGCCGGCGCGCAGGGTGGTGCCGGGCAGCGGCCGCAGCACCAGCCCGACCTGCTCGGTGTGGCGGTCATAGCCGAAGCGCACCTCCCGCCCGCTGCCGTCCTCGTAATTGCCGGCCGTCTCGGCGATGGCACTGCCGACCATGGTCGCCTCGGCGCCGCGAATGGCGGTCTGCACGAAGGCTTCGCGGGCATCGCCGGCACCGCTGTAGCCAAGGCCGATCTTGGTCGGCGCCGCCGATCCCATCACCGACGACAGCACCCCCGCCCCCGGCGTCATGGCATCGGTGCGGTACGGCATTTCGGCGGGCGCCTTGCCGAGGTCGTACAGCGGCATGATGGGAAACGGCGACGGCTTATCGTGCTGGTGCAGGGTCGGAATGACCGGCTCCGCCGGCAGGGTCGGCTTGGTGCCGTCCAGCGACTGCGCGGCCGCCCCGCCCGCGGCAAGAACCGCGCCCGCCAGCGTCGCGGAAATGACTGTACCCCTCATGATCCCTCCTCATCTCCAGCGCGGTCGCCGGTGCCATTCCATGACAAAAACAGGATATGAGAGTGACTCGCATTTGCGACAATCGAAGTCAATACGAAAACAACGGGCGGCTATATCATTGCTTTAAATATGTTTTTGCTGTTCAGCGGACAGAACACGGGAAGGCCGCATGCACAATCCCCCACCGCGCCAGACGGTGGGGGATTGTGCATGCGGCCTTTGAAACAGACAGGAGAAAAGACGTCGTGCCCCGTCAGCAGACCTGGGGCACCAGACAGCGCACCCGCCGCCCCTCCCGCCGAACCTCCTGCGGCAGAGCGACGGCGCAGTCCGGCCGCGCCTCGGCGCAGCGGGGATGGAAGACACACCCGGACGGCAGGTTCATGGGGTCGGGCTGAGTAGCCTTCAGCGGCACCGACGGTGGCCCGCGATGGGGGTCGGGCACCAGGATGGAGGCCAGCAGCGCCTTGGTGTAGGGGTGCGCCGGGGCCCGGAACAGGGTGTCGGCATCGGCTTCCTCGACGATCTGGCCGAGGTACATCACCGCCACCCGGTCGGAAATATGCTCGACCACCCCAAGATCGTGGCTGATGAACAGATAAGTCAGGTTGAATTCCGCCCGCAGCTCCATCAAAAGGTTCAGCACCTGCGCCTGCACGGAGACATCAAGCGCCGAGGTCGGCTCGTCGCAGATCACCACGTCGGGCTCGGTGACCAGAGCGCGAGCAATGGCGATGCGTTGGCGCTGGCCGCCGGACATCTGGGCCGGATAGGCGTCGATCACCCGCGACGGCATCCCCATCAGGTCCAGCATCCGCCGCACGCGGCGCTCGCGGTCGGCGCTGTCGCGGTTGCCGTGGACCACCAGCGGCATCTCGATCAGTTGCCGTACCGTCTTGCGCGGGTTGAGCGATGAATAGGGGTCCTGGAAGATTGGCTGGATGCGGCTGCCGAACACCTTGCGGCCGTAATCGGCGATGGGGCGGTCCTCGAACAGGATCTCGCCGCCGGTGGGACGGTCGAGGCCGAGCAGGATCTGCGCAAGGGTGCTCTTGCCGCAGCCGGACTCGCCCACCAGCCCCATCACCTGCCCCTTGGGGATGTCGAGGGTGATGCCGCGCAGGGCATGCAGCGGCCGCCGCCCGCGGAACATGCCCATTGAAACCTGATAGGTGCGGGTGACGTCGCGGATTTTCATGATCGGGTCGCCGGTGCGGATCATGGCGCCGAAACCTCCATCTGGGGAGCCGTCGCGGTGGCGGAGGCGGCTGCCACCGCCACGCAGCGGGCGCGGTGGCCGTCGCCGACCATGGCGGTGGGAATGGCCTCCAGGCAGGCATCGCGGGCAAGGGTGCAGCGGGGGCGGAACATGCACCCGCCGACCTGACCGATCAGCGACGGCACCACGCCGGGGATGGATCCAAGCGGTGCCCCGCGCGCCACCAGCCCGCTGTTGGGCAGGCAGCGGAACAGGCCCTGGGTGTAGGGGTGGGCCGGTGTGCCGAACACCTGCGCCGTGCTGCCGCCTTCCACCTCGCTACCAGCGTACATGACGCTCACCTTGTCGGCGACGCGGGAGATGACGCCGAGATCGTGGCTGACGAAGATCATCGCCGCCCCACTCTCGCGCTGAAGCTCCGCCAGCAGGGCGAGGATCTGCGCCTGGATGGTGACGTCGAGCGCCGTCGTCGGCTCATCGGCGATGATGAGGTCGGGGTCGCACATCAGCGCCATAGCGATCATCACCCGCTGGCGCAGGCCGCCCGACAGCTGGTGCGGATACTGGCCGAGGCGCCGCTCCGGCGAGGCGATGCCGACGCGGTCGAGCAGGTGCAGCGCCTTCTCCCGCGCCTCGCGGCGGCCGGCGGTGCGGTGGCGGCGGTAGGTTTCGGTCAGCTGCTCGCCGATGGTCAGCAGCGGGTTGAGCGCCGTCATCGGCTCCTGGAAGATCATCGCCATGCGGTCGCCGCGCAGGTCGGCCATGCGCCGTTCCGGCAGGCCGAGCAGGTCCATGCCCTCGAACCGCAGGGTGTCCGCCCGCACCGCCACATGGCGGGGCAGCAGGCCCATGATGGCCATGGACATCATGGACTTGCCGCAGCCGGACTCGCCGACGATGCCGAGGGTCTCGCCGCGGTCGAGGGTGAAGCTCACCGACCGCACGGCGGACAGGATACCGGCCGGAACGGCGATGGAGACCGACAGATCCTTCACCGTCAGAAGAGGCTCAGTCTGGGTCATCACGACGCCCCCTGCGGTGCGACCACGTCCTGGAAGCCATCGCCGATCAGGTTGATGCACAGCACCAAGAGGGCGATGGCGGCGCCGGGAATGGCGACCAGACGGGCGTCGAAGAAGATCATGCCCTTGCCCTCCGCCACCATCAGCCCCCACGACGGCGTCGGAGGCTGCACGCCGAGGCCGAGGAAGGACAGCGCCGATTCCAGCAGGATGGCGTGGGCGACCTCCAGACTGCCGATGACCGCCAGCGTGCTTCCCAGGTTGGGCAGCACCTCGCGCAGCAGGATGCGGCTGGTGCTGCACCCGACGGCGCGGGCGGCCTTGATGTAGTCGTTGGCCCGCACCTGCTTGGTGGCCGAGCGCACCACGACTGCGAAACGGTCCCACAGCAGCAGGCTCAGGACCACGATCACCACCGTCAGCGAGCCGCCGAACAGGGACACCACCGCCAGCGCCACCAGCACCACCGGCAGGGCCAGACGGGCCGAGACCAGGAAGCTGACGACGCTGTCGACGCGGCCACCGAAATAGCCGGCGAGCAGGCCGAGGGTGGTACCGATGAGGCCGGAGCCGAGGGCGGCGAAGAAGCCGATCAGCAGCGACACCCGCGCCCCGTACAACAGGCGCGACAGATAATCGCGGCCGAGGGCATCGGTGCCGAGGATGTTGGTCCAGCTGCCCGCCTCCGCCCACACCGGCGGCACCAGCCGGCGCGACAGATCCTGGGCATAGGGGTCGTGCGGGGCCAGTAACGGCGCCAACAGCGCCACCGCCACCACCACCGCCAGACCGCCGAGGCCGATCATCAGGCCGACGTGGCCGGTGATGCGCCGCCACATCAGGGTACGCGGCGACGGGCCGGCGACGTCTTGAATCGTGTAGGCTGTCGTCATGGTCAGGCCACCCTTATGCGCGGGTCGATCCAGGCGTTGAGGACATCGGCCAGGAAGGTCAGGCAGACGTAGATCATGGCGTAGACCAGGATGATGGCCTGGATGGTCGGGAAATCGTTGCGGCCGATGCTCTCCCACGCGAGATAGCCGATGCCGCGCAGGGAAAACACGCTCTCCACCACCACCGAACCGCCGAGGATGAAGCCGAACTCCACCGCCGCCACGCTGACCACCGGCAGGATGGCGTTGCGCAGGGCGTGCTTCAGGATGATGGTGCGCGGCAGCATGCCCTTGGCGCGGGCGGTGCGGATGTAGTCGGACCGCAGCGCCTCGATCATGCCGCCGCGGGTCAGCCGCATCATCGACGGCGAGGCGTAGTAGCCGAGCACGATGGACGGCAGGATGAAATGCGCCAAGGTGCTGGACCCGGACACCGGCAGCCACCGCAGGGTGACCGCGAACAGCACGATCAGCATCAGCGCCAGCCAGAAACTGGGCGTCGCCTGCCCCACCGTCGCCAGCGCCAGCGACAGCCGGTCGGCCAGGGAATTGCGCTTCACCGCCGCCAGGATGCCAAGCGGAATGGCCAGCAGCAGGGCGAAGCCGATGCTGAAGGCGGCCAGCGTCGCCGTCACCGGCATGCGCTCCGCCAGCAGGTCCACCACCGGCTGGTTGAAGTAATAGCTCTGCCCGAAGTTGCCCATGGCAGCGCCGGAGATCCAGTCCCAGTACTGGACGATGAAGGGCCGGTCGAAGCCGAAGGTCCGGCGGATCACCTGGATGTCGGCCTCGGTCGCCCCTTCGCCGGCGATGGCGATGGCGGGATCGCCGGTCAGGAACATCAGGCTGAAGCTGATCGACGACACGAAGATCGCCACCAGCAGAGCAAGCGCCAGGCGCTTGGTCACGAAGGCTGCCACGGCATCACCCTTTGTCTCGCGCTAACCCGCATGGAGCCGGAAGAGGGAGGCAGGCGTCGGACCCGCCTCCCCCGACAGGTTACTTCCAGCTGGCCCGGAAGAACCGGGGCAATTCGTCGGGCGTCGGGGCGAATTGCAGATCGGACGAGAACGCATAGTTCTTGGTGTAGGTGAACAGCGGCACCCAATAGGCGGCCTCGGTGATCTTGGCCAACGCCTCGGCATAGGCTTCGCGGCGCTCGGCGGGATCGGTGGCGCTGTCGCCACGGGCGATGATCGCCATGATCTCGGGGTCCTTGGCCGGATCGTCGGGGCCGCCGCCGAAGAAGTAGCTGGTGATGGCCGAAACGTCGGGGATGGAACTGGAGCCCCAGCTCATGTTGGCGACGCCGGCCTTGCCTTCACGGATCAGGTCGCGGAGGGCGGCGTACTTCAGCCACCGCAGATCGGACTTGAGACCCACCTTGGCGAGATCGCTGATGATCGCCTCCGACACCTGACGGTCGCGGTAGCCGTAGAACTCGAAGCTGAAACCATCGGGATAACCCGCTTCGGCCAGCAGGGCGCGGGCCTTTTCGGGATCGTACTCATAGCCGGGGACATCGGTCGCGCAGCCGAACTGGATGGGATGGCAGGCGACGGAGACGACCTCGCTGCTTTCGCCCATCAGGTTCTTGGCGATGTTCTCCCGGTTCACCGCATGGGCGAAGGCGCGGCGCACCTCCGGCTTGGTGAAGACATCGGAGCCGGCGGTGCCGTGGATGTCGAAGGTCAGGTAGGCGATGCGCATGGTGGGCGCGTTCAGCACCGTCAGGTTGGGCGCCTGCTTCAGCATTTGCGCCTGATCGGTGGACATGCCCCAGATCCAGTCGACGCCGCCGGTCATCAGTTCGGCCACCTGGGTGGTGTCATCGGTGATGGTGCGGAAGGTGACCCGTTCGATGGCGGGCGTGCCCTTGGGACCGCCGGCGAAGTAATCGGCGTTGGCCACCATGTCGACGTGATCGCCGGCTTTGAACGACGTCACCTTATAGGGGCCGGTGCCGACCGGCGGCACCGCCTGATGGCGCTTCTTGCCGTCGGCGCCGACCGGGGCGGCATCATAGTGGCCTTCCGGCAGGATCGGCAGCGTCAGCGCCAGATAGGCAAGCGCCGACGGGAACGGCTCGTCCAGCAGGATGCGGACGGTATCCTCGTCCACCGCCTCGGCCCGGTTCAACCACTTGATGTCGCCGTAGTTGAGGACGCCGTTGGCCTCGTCGGCGCCGAAGTTGATGGTGTAGACCACATCCTCCGGCCCGAAGGTGGAGCCGTCGTGGAAGGTCACGCCTTGGCGCAGGTCGAATTCAAGAGTGCGGCTGTCGACCCAGCGATAGGCGGTCGCCAGCAGCGGCAGATACTCGCCGCTCGCCGGGTCCCAGTAGACCAGCCCGTCATGGACATGCTGGGACAGCACGATGACCTCGCGCGAGGTATCGAAGAACGGGTCGACGGCCGTGACTTCGGCGCTCGCGGACCACACCAGCGAGTTCTCGGCCTTGCCGGCCTGGGCCACGGGCACGGCCAGAACGGCGGTGGCGACGGCGGCAAGCGCCGTGACAGCCGGGTATTGGCGCAGGATTTTCATGGGTGTCTCCCTGTGACGATCGGGATGAAGCCTCCGGGGTACCGCACGCTCATTTATTGTCAGGCGTGTCTTTTGTATTGAATAATGATAGCTTGAATTGAACTATGATGGATGGCATACAGAACCCTGTCAAGCCGGTTGCGGCATGACCGGTCGTCGACGGCATGGCCGTTCCGACACGCGCTTCTCTGGATCGGAAGTCCCGCCCATGGACAAGAAGGACCCGCTGTTCGTCGGCACCCTGGAAAAGGGGATGCGCATCATCGAGCTGTTCCGCGGCGTCCACACGCCGCTCGGCCTCAGCGACATCGCCCGGCGGACGGGGCTGGAGAAAAGCGCCGTGCAGCGCCTATGCCACACGCTATTCAAGCTCGGCTTCCTGGACCGCGACGACGACACCCGGCGCTATCGCCCCGGGATGCGGATGCTGGAGATGGCCTTCGCCTATCTGATCCAGGACCGGCTGGTGGAACTGGCCATGCCGCGACTGATCGAGATCGCCCGCGCCTTCGGCACCACCGTGAACCTGAGCGTGCTTGACGGGGCCCACATCGTCTACAAGACCCGCATCCCCCATGCCCGCCAGGCTTACGACACCACCCTGATCGGTGTCCGCCAGCCGGCGCTGAACACCGCGTCAGGTCTGGTGATGCTGGCGTTCCGACCGCCGGAGGAATTGGAGGCCGTGCTGGCGTCCTGGCAGCCGACGGCAATCACCCCCTACACCACCACCGACCCGGAGCGCATCCGGGCTCAGGTCGCGGCCGCCCGACGGGATGGCTACACCATCACCAGCAACCAGCTGATGCTCCAGGAACTGGGTGTCGCCGCGCCGGTGCTGGGGGATGCCGGCATCGCCGTCGCCGCCGTCAGCATGCCGGTCTACATGCCCGAATGGACGGTGGAGCGGGTGCGCGACGAACTGATCACCGTGGTCACCGAGACGGCACGGTCGGTCTCCTCCGCCTGTTCGGCGGCAAAACTCTAGAACGGGGAATCCGGATGACGTTCCATGTCCTGGCGGCCATGTTCGGCCATGAGACCAATGTGTTCTCCCGCCTTCCGACAACGCGGCGGAACTTCGAGGACAGCATTTTCCTGCGCGATGACGCCGTACTGCCGCGCCTGGGCGCCACCAGCACCGAGTTCGGCGGCCTGACGCGGGCCATCGCCGATCACGGCTGGTCGGTCCGCACGCCGCTGGCCGCTTGGGCGACTCCGGGAGGGCGGGTGGACGAAGACACCTTCGACACCTGCGCCGGCATCATCGCCGACGCCTGCCGCGATGCCCTGGCCAGGGGCGAACTGGACGGCATCCTGCTGTTCCTGCATGGCGCCATGTCCACCACCGACCATGACGACGCCGAGGGCCGCCTGCTCACCCGCCTGCGGGGCGTGGTTCCGGCCGGGGTGCCGATCGCCATCACCCTCGACCTGCATGCCAACGTGACGCCGGAAATGTGCCGCGGCGCCGATATCCTCTGTGCCTACCGCACCTATCCCCACATCGACCAGGCCGAGACCGCCCGCCGCGCCGCCGGCCTCCTCGACCGCGCCATGCGCAAGGAGATCGCGCCGCGCCTGCTGTTCGGCCGCGCCCCCCTGCTCGCCGGCCTGGACGACGGACGCACCACCTCGGAAGGCCCGATGACCGCCGCCCTGCGCATGGCGGAGGAAGCGGAAGCCAGCGACCTGGGGGTGCTGTCCGTCAGTCTTCAGGCCGGCTTCATCCATTCCGTGCTGCCCGAGGCGGGACCGTCGGTGGTGCTGACCTGCGACGGCGCCCGGCCGGAGCAGGACGCCGTGGTAGAACGGTTCGTCCGTCACATCTGGGATACCCGCGACATCACCTCCTGCACCTTCCTGTCACCGCAGGAAGCCATGGCACGGGTCGCCGCCCACCGCGCCGCGCCGCTGGACGGCCCCATCGTGGTGGCGGATTACTCCGACAACCCCGGCGGCGGCGCCTATGGCGACTCCACCCGGTTGCTGGCCGCCGTGCTGGCCGCCGATGTCGGCCGCTGCGCCTATGGCACACTCTACGACCCGGAAGCGGTACGCGCCCTGTGGCAGGTGCCGGAGGGAGCGGAGGCGACGCTCGCCATCGGCGGCAAAATCGACCCGGCCTTCGGTCCGCCGCTGACCGTGAGCGGCACGGTGATCCGCAAGACCGACGGCACCTTCGTCGGTGGCGGCCCGCGCTGGAAAGGGGTGAAGATGAACTTCGGCGATACCGTCGTGTTCCGCGTTGGATCGGTGGACATCCTGATCTCCTCCAAGCGGGTGCAATGCACCGAGATCGAGACCTTCACCCACGCCGGCATCGCGCCGGCGGCCCTCGACGTGGTGGTGGTGAAGTCCATGCAGCACTTCCGCGCCGCCTTCGCGCCGCTGGCGTCGGAAATCCTGGTGGTCGATGCCGGCGCCCTGTGCAGCGAAACCCGGCGCACCGCCGCCCATGCAGCCTTGGGCGGGCAGCCGTCATGAAGCTTCTCGTCCTCGGAGCCGGCGTCGTCGGCGTCACCACCGCCTGGTATCTGGCCCGCGCGGGTCACACCGTCGCCGTCATCGACCGCCAGCCACAGCCGGCCGGCGAGACCAGCTATGCCAACGCCGGCCTGCTGACGCCGAGCGATGCCCTCAGCTGGGCGGCGCCGGGGGCGCCGGTGCGCTTCGCCAAGTCGTTGATGCACCCGGAATGGGGTGTGCGGGTTGTGCCGACCGCCCGGCCGTCGGACTGGGCCTGGTACGGCCGCTTCCTTACCCAATGCCCCGGCCCCCGCCACCGCGCCAACAGCGAAACCAAGCTGACGCTGGCGCGGCGGTCGCTCGCCCTGCTGGAGGAGTTGATCGCCGAGACCGGCCTCGCCTTCGACCACGCCCGGCGTGGTGTCGCCTATGTCTATGAAAGCGAGGCGAGCCTGCGCCATGCCTATGCCGCCTTCGGGGTGCTGCGCGATCTTGGGTGGACGCTGCACCAGCTCGACCGCGCCGCCCTGCTGGACCTGGAACCGGCTTTCGCCCGCGGCTCCGGCCCCATCGCCGGGGCGATCTACTCCCCCGACTGCCAGACCGGCGACTGCCGGCTGTTCACCCAGGCGCTCGCCGGCCTGTGCCGGGCCACCGGCCGCGTCACCTTCCACATGGGCGAGAGCGTCACCGCCCTGACCGTCACCGCCGGCCGCGCCACCGGCGCCACCACCGACAAAGGCCGCCACGAGGCCGACGCCGTGGTGCTGTCGCTCGGCTGCCAGAGCCGCGACATCGGCGCCGCCGTCGGACTCGACGTGCCGATCCTGCCGGTGAAGGGTTATTCCGTCACCTACCGCATCAAGGACGCGAGCGGCGCCCCCACCCTCGGCGGCGCCAACGAGGACCGCTTCATCGCCTTCAGCCGCCTGGGCGACCGCCTGCGGCTCGCCTGCAAGGCCGAGTTCGGCGGCCGTGGCCTGACCGGGACGGCCAAGGATTTCGCCATGCTGACCGAGGGAGTGGAGCAGATGTTTCCCGGTGTCGTCGATCACGCCACCGCCGACTTCGCCGCCCGCACCCGGCCGATGACGCCCTCCTCCGCTCCCTTGCTCGGCGCCTCCGGGCTCGACGGCCTGATCTATAACACCGGCCACGGCCACCTGGGCTGGACGCTGGCCTGCGCCTCGGCGGAACGGGTGGTGGAGGCGCTGGCCTGATGCCTCCCGCCCCGCTCAAACGGGAGCGGCGCCAATGTCCACCGTCATCACCCCATAAGGGGTCGTCACCTGCCGCTGACGGAGGCCGACCAGCCCGGCCGCCGCCATGGCCGCGGCGATCTCGCCCAGGCGGAAGGATCGGCTCTGGCCGCGCAACTCGGGCACCAGCCGGCCGACCACATGGCATTCCGGCCGGGTTCCCTCGTCCGTCAGTCCCTCGTGGACGCTGACCACCACGCCGCCCGGCCGCAGCACCGACCGCAGGCGGCCGAGCACCGCCGTCAGATCACGGGCGTAATAGAGCGTCATCGACGCCCACACGATGTCATGGGGACCGCCCAGATCGGCCTCGTTGTAGTCGCCGGCGATGACGGTGATCCCATCCGCCTCCCCCGCCTCGGCCACCAGCCGCCGCGACCGCTCGGCCAGCGGCGGCAGATCGCAGAGTGTCACCCGCACATCGGGGCGGCGCCGGCGGATGTGGGTGGCCAGAACCTCCGATCCGGCCCCGACATCGAGCAGGTGCGTCGCCGTCGGCCATTGCGGCAGTGCCTCCAGGATAGTCAGCATGGCCTCCGCCCCCATGCTGCGATGAAACGACCGCAGGCTGGCGGCGGACCCGTCCCAGAACGCGGCATCGGCGAGGCTCGGCAGCGCGGCGGGCGGCGGCGGGCCATCGCGGAGCAGGCTCTCCACGGAGCCATGGCGCAGGCGCGGCAGGGTGCGCAGCAGGTCCACCATGGACCTGTCGCCGGTCGCCGTGAGGTAGGGGGCGGCCTCGGCGGCGACGACGAACTCGCCGTCTTGCTTGGTCAGCAGGTCCATGGCGGCGAGGCCGTTGAGAACCGTCGCCAGCCGCCCGGCATCAAGCCCGAGATCGGCGGCGAGGTCTTCGGCCGAGCGGCGAACCGCCAAACGGTCGAACACGCCCAGCCCCAAGGCCGTCTCCAGCAATTGCCAGCGCAGCGGCGCCTGGATGAGATCGAATAGGCGGCCGGGAAGGGACGGGGTGGTTTCGGTGGTCATGGTCCGGCCTCCTACCAACGGGTGGTGACGCGCAGGCCGACTTCGCGCGGCGCGGCGTCTTCCACCAACACCCCCGTCCGCGCCGCCACCATGGAGGTATAAACGGCCTCGTCGAAGATATTGGCCGCCCACAGGCTGACCTCGGTGGCGCCCAGGCGGTAGCCGACGGCGGCGTCCACCAGGGCGTGGGCATCCTGCTCCAGGGTGTTCTGACTGTCGAAGTAGGACGACCCGGCGCCGTTGACGCTGGCCTCGCCGAACCAGCCATCGCCGCCGGTGTCGTAGCGCACGCCGACCCCGTAGGTGATGTCCGGCGCCAGCGGCAGGGCGTTGCCGGACAGGTCAACGCTCCGCAGGCCGGCCCCAGCGGGTAGCGTCGCCACGTAGGACGACGCTTCCGCTTTCTGCACGCCCAGGCTGCCGAACAGCTGCCATCCCTGCCCCAAGGCGGCCTCGGCGCTCAGTTCGGCACCATAGACCGTGGCTTCGGCGGCATTGTTGATGGCCTGGGTGCCGCCGGGCACCAGATCGAGAATCTGTTTGTCCGTGGTGACGGTGTGGAACAGGGTCAGGCCGGCGTTCAGACGGTCGTCGAACAGGCGCCCTTTCACGCCAACCTCGGCGGTCCAGCTGTGTTCCGCCTCGTAGGTCAAGGTATCGGCCGAGGTCGCCATGCCGTAACTGTAGCCGCCGGGCAGATAGCCACGGGCATAGGAGGCGAAGACCATCGCCGACGGCGCCACGTCGTAGGACAGGCTGACGCGCGGCAGCAGGGTGACACTGTCGAGGTCGCGGTCGTAGCTCCGCCGGCCGACAGCCGAGGTCAGCGTCTGGGTGCCGTCCTGCCGCAGCCACTCGACCCGGCTGCCGAGGCCGAGGCGCAGGCCCTCGGCCAGCGTGATCTCCGCTTGTCCGAACCCGGCCAGCCCGACCTGATCGATGTCGGTCTGGCGGGTCATGCGGGGGGTGCCGATGCTGAAGTCCACCGCCGTCCATTCCCGGAACGCATACAGGCCACCGAGCCACCGCACCGTGGCCGTCGGGTCGTTGGAGGCAAGGCGGATTTCCTGCGACAGCGAGTCGTCATCGTGATCCATCAGGGTCGGCAGGCTGGCCATGCGGCTGCCGTCGAGATCCATCTGGAAATCACGGCGGTAGTGGGTCCATCCTGTGATGGCGGTCAGGTCCATGGTGTCGAAACGATGATCGACGCGCAGCGACTGAACCGCCGTGGTGCCCTTGTCCCAGGAGTCGGTGTTGTAGTCGGTGGTGTAGCGGTCGGTGGCGAGCGGGCCGGTCAGATAGCGTGCCCGCTGCTTGCCATTCTCCTTGCGCTGCACCACGCTCTTCAGCCGGATATCGGTATCGTCGCCGACCAGCAGGGTGAGGCCGCCCGACAACGCCAGCGCCTCGGCCCGGCCGCCATCGTCGCGGTCATCGAGGATGTTGCGATGGACGCCATCGGTGGTGTCGCCGTGAACCGCCAGCGAGGCCGCCGCCCGATCCTCAACCACCGGCCCCGACACCCGCGCCGAGGCGGTGACCGCCCCCGACCACCCATCGGCGCCGTCGCGCAGGCTCGGCGCCACGCTGACCGAGCCGGTCGGGCTCCAGGTGGGATCGCTGGTGTTCACCTTCACCGCCCCCGCCTCGGTGTTGCGGCCGTAGAGGGTGCCCTGCGGCCCGACGAGGATCTCCAGCCGGTCGACATCGAACAGCACCGGCGCCTGCTGCGCTCCATGGGGCAAGGCGACATCGTTGACGAAGTAGCCGACCGGGTCCTGAAGGCCGGTATTGGCGGCGGTGGCGCCGCGCAGGACGACGCGGGTCTGGACGTGGCTCTGCTCCACCTGCGCGTTGGGCGTCACCTTGGTCACGTCGCCGAGGTCGCGCCACAGGGGCGTTCCGATGACGGCGCCATCCAGCACGATCAGGCTGCCGGGCACCTTGTCGGCGGTTTCCTGCCAGCGGCGGGCATCGACGGTGATCGGCTCCAGCACCACCGTGGCGCCGTCCTGCGGCGATGCCGGCGGTTCGGTGGCATGGGCCGCCGGCAGGGTTTGCCAGCCGAGGGCGAGGACGGAAACCGAGGCGAGCAAGGTGGCTCGCACCAGGGGGCACGACATGGCGGTTGACCTCATGGCGTGTGATTGGGGAGGCCACGCTAGCGCCCGACCCAAGGGCGGCGCGATCATTCCCCGAACGACGGCGCATCAGCCGGCGAACGGCGGGGCGCCCAGGCCAGCAGCAGCACCAGCCCGAGGGCCAGCAGCGCGGCGCCATAAGGGGCCGCCGGCGACACCGCATGCGCCGTGGCGCCGACGATGGGGCCGGCGGCGAGCCCGAGGCCCTGGGCAATGGCGTTGATCCCCGCCGCCCGCGCCTGCATGGCCGGCCCGGCGCGCAGGCTCAGACAGGCCAGATTGCCAGGCACCGCCAAGCCAAGCCCGGCGCCGACGCAAGCCGTCGCCAGCGCGAACGGCAGCACGTCGGTGGCCACCGCCGCCAGGGCGACGCCCCCCACCGCCACGGCGGCGCCCATCCGCAACAGCCGCTCCGGCGGCCATCGCAACGCCCGCACGCCCCCTGCCTGCATGGTGACCATGGCGGCCAGCGTCAACATCATGATCGCCCCCGCCCGCCGCACGGCGGCATCGGTCTCCAGCCCGAAAACATCCTCCAGACGCAGGGCGGTGACCTGCTGCAACAGGCCATAGGCGAGCAGGCCGCAAACGGTGATCGCCAGATGCCGCGACAGACGGCGCGGCAACCCGGCGAAAGCAACGCCCGCCGCCGCATCGACCACCCCGGCCGGACGCGATGGACGCGCCGGCTCCGGCACCAGCAGCAGCACGGCGACAGCGGCGGCGGCGATGATCGCGGCGATGCCGCCCAGGGCCATCACCGCCAGTCCCGCCCCCGCCTGCCAGGCCAGCGCGGCACCGCCGATGGAGCCCAGTCCGAAGGCCGCGCCCATGGCGCCCATGGCGCCGGCTCGCCGCTCCGGCGGCGTCACGTCGGCGAGGTAGGCCTGCGCGCCGGGCATGAGGCCGCCGCCCAGCGCCCCCTGGGTCAGCCGCACCCCCAAAGCGGCGGCGATGGCCGCCGCCACCGGGATCATTCCCTCGGCGCGCAGAAACAGCACCGCCGCCAGGGCGGCGGTCAGAAGCGCCGCCGCCGCCAGCGACGCCAGCACCACCGGACGGCGGCCGCGATGATCGGCGGCCATGCCCCACAGCGGACCGGACAGGCTGAGGGCCAGGGCCGGCAACCCGACGATCAACCCGGTCGCCACGTCGCTGAAGCCGAGGTGACGGCCCAGTCCGGGGAGGACGATCAACAGGAAGGTATGGCCGACGGCATTGGCGACCAGGGCGATCAGCAGCACCGGAACCGCGCGCGCCGACGGCGCGGCCAAGGAAGGCAGTGAAGTCATGATAGGATCCGTTCTGGGCAGGCACGACGATCGTGCAGTATCCCGCCGACCGGGGCGCCGCGCCGTCATTTGCCGAACACCCGACCATCAGCAGCCGAACGGCCGCCGTCGGTCAGCGGCCGCCGCGATAATCGGCCGGGGAACAGCCGAACCGCTGCCGCAAGGCGGTGGCGAGGTGGCTGGAACTGCTGAAGCCGCAGCGGAAGGCGATGTCGGTGACGCTGGCCGCCTCGCCACCGCGCAGCAGACGACAGGCCACCTCCAGCCGATAGTCCCGCAGCCAGGCGAACACCGACGTGCCATGGACCTTGCGGAAGCAGCGGTTCAGACGGGCGTGGCTCATGCCCGCCAGGGCCGCCAGGGCATCCAGGCTCGGCGGGTCGGCGAGATCGGCCGCCAGGGCATCGACCACCCGCTCCACCGCCCGGCGGTCGTGGGGGCAGAGGCCGTCCGGCGTCGCCGGCGAGATGGCCGGCACCGGCGACAGCCAGTCGGCCACCAGTCCGAGGACCACGCTCTCGGCCCGCAACCGATCCAGCGGCGAGCCCAGCGGATTGTCGAGCAACGGCCCGAGGGCGCGGCCAGCCTCGGTGTCCCGCGCCAGCCGCAGGGCATGGGTGCCAGCCCGCGACCAGTGCGGCCGCAATCCCTCAAGAACCTCGTCCACCCGGCCGGCATCGAGCTTCAGCGCCACCATGGTGGCCCGCGCCTGCGGCGGGGTGCGGCGGCGCACCGTGGCGTCATTGGCGCGGAACAGCCACACGTCGCCCGCGCGGACGACGGAAGGATCGCCGTGGCCGAAGTCGAACAGGCTGCTGCCGCCGAGGCCGAAGGCCAGGATGCACACCTGACCGACGTGTTCGACCGACGACCGGAACTCCTGCCGGACGGCGCAGTCGCTGCGGGTGGCGGTCATGCCCGCCGCCAGCCGGGCGGTGCGGAAGCAGGCGCGGCCCGCTGGCAGGTCCAGGGGAGTGTCCCGCCACCCCCAGCCATGATCGACCAGCGCCGCCACTCTATCCTTGCTTACGTGCAAAATACCGGCGGGCGCGGCAATCGCCCCGCCCGCCGGCATCTTTTCCGCCCTGTTGCTCATCCCCCTCCCTCTCCAGCCGCGCCACATCGCTTTTTGATAATAACTCTCATTATCGAAAAGAGGCAACGCGGTCGACCCTGGGCCGCCGCCGCTCACCCCCGACCGGCGGCCACCGGCACGGCGGCGAGATCGGTCTCATCGTCCGTTTCCTCGTCCGTTGCCACGGTCGCCGCCGCTTGTGGCAGGCGGAAGTTGAGCGACAGCAGCAGCGCCAGGCCGGCGGTTCCGGCGGCGAGCAGTACCACGGCGGGATAGCCGAACGTCCCCGCCAACAGGGCGCTGACCATCGCCGCGACGATGCCGCCAGCGAAGTACAGACTGTATTGCAGGGTGTAATCGGTGGCCGGGCTGCGGGGCGAGGCGTGATCCATCATCAGCGTCGCCATGATCGCCGTCACCGGGCTGTAGACCGCGAAGAAGACGACGATGGCCCCCGTGACCAGCACCGGCGAGGTCTGCCCCAAGGCCGCCGGCAGCAGGGCGAGCAACCCCACCGACTGCGCCAGCGCCGCCCCCAGCAGCATGGGGCGGCGCCCCACCCGGCGGATCAGCCACCCAGCCGCCAACGAGGACAGCACACCAATGAGGGAGCCGACGACGTTCAGGGTGAAGCCGATACGATCGATGCCCCACCCCGCGTCCACCAGGATTGGCGTCATCAGCGCGTAGCCCAGACTGATCCCGAGGGGATAGACCAGCAGCATGAGCAGCCAGCGCAAGCGCCGCTGCCCGCGCCAGAAGGTCCAGCAGCGGGCGGCGTGAAGGCGGATATCGCTCACCGGCCCCAAGCGGCCGGGCTCGCGGAACAGCAGGACTTGCGCCAGGGTGACGCCGGTCAGCAGCGCCAGCAGGATCATGCAGCCACGCCAGCCGACGGACGGATAGGCCATCAGGATGGCGCCACCGCCGATGACACTGCCGAGCAGGCCGCCAGCCGACTGCACCCCATTGCCGACACCGCGCTCCGACGGCAACAGCAGGCTGTACGCCAACCCGTCGACGGCGATGTCCTGGGTCGCCGACAGGAAGGTGTAGAGGAAGCACAGCGCCAGGATCAGCGGCAGTTGATGGTCAAGATCGAGCCCGGCGAGCACCAGCAGCAGGGCGACCATGCCCGCCTGCATCGCCACCAGCCAGCCGCGATAATGCCCCACCCGGCGCAGACCGAACCGGTCCACCAACGGCGCCCACATGAACTTGAACACCCATAGGGTGCCAAGCAGGTAGATCAGCCCCAGGTTCTCCAGCGGCATGCCCTTCTGGCGCAGGATGGCCACCAGGGCGATGAGGAAAAACCCGATGCCGAGATACTGGGTGACGTAAAGGCTCAATAGCATGGCCCAGCGGGCGGGGGTCATGCGGCTGGCGACCGGCTCCGGCGTCATGGCGGTCTCCGATGGGACGGAAGGGAACGGCGATCGGGTCATGCCGGCACCGGCGCGGCGGCGTCGGCCCGATGCCACTGCTTCACCCCCTCCTGGGCCCGCCACATGGCGGCATAGCGTCCATCGCGGCCCGACAAGGCGGCATGATCGCCCCGTTCCACCAGGCGGCCATCGTCGAACACCAGGATCTGGTCGGCGGCGCGGATGGTGGACAGGCGGTGGGCGATGACAATGACGGTGCGGTCGCGCACCAGGGCATCGATGGCGGCCTGGACCGCCGCCTCGCTTTCGGTGTCCAGCGCCGCCGTCGGCTCGTCGAGGATGACGATGGGGGCATCCTTGAGAATGGCGCGGGCGATGCTGATGCGCTGACGCTCGCCGCCCGACAGGCTGCCGCCGATATCCCCGACGCGGGTGAGATAGCCATCGGGCAAACGGGTGATGAAATCATGGCAATGGGCCGCGCGAGCCGCCGCCATCACCACCTCGTCGCTGGCATCCGGCCGTCCCATGCGGATGTTGTCGAGGATGGTGTCGTCGAACAGATAGACGTCCTGGAACACCACCGACACCAGCCGCGCCACCTCCTCCGGCGGCAGCGACCGCACATCGGTGCCGCCGATGCGGACAGTGCCGGCCTGAGGATCGGCGAACCGCTGGATCAGGCGGGTGACGGTGGTCTTGCCCGACCCCGACGGCCCCACCAGGGCGGTGAGCGAGCGTTCCGGCACGGCGAGGCTCACCCCCCGCAAGGCCGGCTCGGTCTGCTCGGCGTAGGTGAAGGTCACGTCGGTCAGGGTGACATCGAAGCGGCCGGGCGCCGTTCCACCGGCCGTCACCGGCAGCGGCGGGATGGCCAGAAGCGCCTCGATGCGGGCGAAACCGGCCTCCATGAAATCGAACACCTCGGTGACGCTGGCGAAAATGGCCAGCGGCTCGGCGAAGCGCATGACGATCACCACCGCCGCCGCCAAGGCGGCCACCGTCAGGGTGCCACCGGCGATCCACATCACCCCGAGCACCAGAACCAGCGCCAGACCGATCTCGACCAGCGAGGCCATCAGCAGCGCCGGCCCGGCCGACCGCCATTGCGCCTGTCCCTGCAAGCGCCGCAGAACCCGCAACGACTCCTGCAAGCGGCGGGAACGGCTGCCGGTCTGCCCGAGGGCGCGCAGCACCGCGATACCCTGGGTGTACTCGATCAGATCGGCCTCGACCCGGGCATGTGCCTCGGCGTTGGCGCGCATGGCGCGGGCCGCCAGACGCCGCTTCCAGCGATAGAGCGGCAGGGCGAGCGGAAACAGCACCGCGAAGGCCAACGCCAACCGCCAATCCACCGCCAGGGTGGCCGCCACCACCACCAGCGGCACCACCACGGTGCGGATGACGATGGAGCCGATGACGCCCATGGGCACCACCACCTCGTCCACGTTGCCGGCCAGGATGGCGTTGAGGTCGCCGGTCCGGCGACGGCTCAGGGCTTCCAGGGGCATGCGCCGCAATTGATCGCCCAGCCTCACGCGCAGTTCATGGGTGACGTCGGCGATGATCGGGCCGTGGTCGAAAGCGTGCGCCCGCCAGCGCAGCAGCATGTCGGCGGCGGTCAGGACGACCATCACCGCAAGCCACGGCGCCGCCGCCGGCACGATGTCAGGCGCCGTGAAAACGGCGTCGAGCAGCGGGTAGAAGCACGCGAAGGCAAGCCCCTGGCAAACGGCGGCGGCGATGAACAGGACGATGCTCCGCCGCAGGGCCGGCGCCCGGCTGCCGGCGGCCAGCCGCATCCGCTTGTAGGTGTGCCACAGACTCGGGACGGAGGAAGACTTGGGCGCGGTCATCACGGGGCTCCAACCGGCTGGGCGTGGCCCAGGCTCCAATCCTGGGCGGCGGCATGGGCGCTCCAAAGGGCGGCATAGGGGCCGTCCTGGCGCAAAAGGTCGGCATGGCGGCCGCATTCGCGGACGCGGCCATCGCCCAACACCACGATCTGGTCGGCATCGGCGATGGTGGACAGGCGGTGGGCGATGATGATCACCGTCCGCCCTTGCATGAGCACCGCCAGTGCCTTGACGATGGCCGCCTCGTTCTCCGGGTCGGCGAAGGCGGTCGCCTCGTCCAGCACCCGGATGGGGGCGTCGCGCAGCACCGCGCGGGCGATGGTGACGCGCTGGCGTTGCCCCCCGGACAGCAGGGCGCCGCGATCGCCGACGATGGTGTCGTACCCCAGCGGCAGGGCCTGGATGAATTCGTCGGCCTGGGCGGCGATGGCGGCGGCGCGCACCTCGGCGTCGCTCGCCTCCGGCCGCGCCATGCGGATGTTGTCGGCGATGGTGGCGTGGAACAGGAAGGTATCCTGGAACACGAACGAAACCTGACGCATGAGGACATCGGGGGCGATCTCGCGCACATCGACGCCGCCCACCACCACCCGCCCGGCGTCCACGTCCCAGAACCTGGGAATCAGCCGCGCGACCGTGCTCTTGCCAGCCCCGGACGAGCCCACCAGGGCGGTCACCGTGCCCGGCGCGACGGTGAAGTCGATGCCATCGAGGGCCGGGCCGGGGCGGCCCGGATACGTGAAGCGCACCGCCTCGAACCGCACCGAGGCATCGCCCGGGGCCCGCGGCGCCGGGCTTTCCGGCAACGGCGGGCGGGCCATCAGGTCATGCAGGCGATAGGCGCTGGCGCGCGCCTTGCGGATGAAATCGCTCAACCACATGAGCGGCATCAGCGCCTCGGCGGTGCCGGTGGCCAGCAGCAGCACCGCCACCAGCACCGCCGGCGACAGCGCGCCATCCGCCACCAGCAAGACCCCGACGATGGTCACCACCACCAGGGTGGGCAGGGGGCTCAACACCAACATGCCCAGCCGCGCCGCCCGACCCGTTGCCTCCAGCCATCGACTGAGCACGCCGTGAAACTGGTCCAGCGCCTCGGTGTAACGGCGGAAGGACGTGGAGCCGCCGTCGAAGGTGCGGACCACCGGCATCGCCTGCACGAACTCGATGACGACGCGGTTGATGTGCTCGCGCGCGCCGTCGTATTGCCGCCGCAGGGCGCCGTAATCGGCCATGGCGAACCGCAGGGCCACCAGCCCGAGGACGAGAACGCCGAAAGCCACCAGCGCCAACCGCCAATCGAGCACCACCAGAAGCACCGCCGACAGCAACGGCGACAGAATGGCGCGGCCAAGAAAGGGGGTGCTGTCGGCGACGAAGGCATGCAGTTGCTTGACGTCGTCATGCACCATCTTCTTCACCGCCCCGGTGCCCAAGGTCATCACCTCGCCCAACGGCAGGCGGGCGAGGTGCGCGGTGAGGCGGGTGCGAAGGATTTCCTCCAGCCGGAAGGCGCCGAGATGGGACACCACGAAGGCCAGGGTGCGGGTGACCAGACTGCCCAGGGTCAGCCCCACCACCGCCATCACCAGATCGGTGACGGACCAGCCGGCGGCAAAGGAAAACGGGATCGGATCGGCGGCGGCCATCGCCGCCAGAACCAAGGCGAAAGCCGCCGCCGCCGTCAGCATCAGGGTGGCGCTGATGCACGACAGAATGATCGCCGCGATGATGGTGCCGTTGACCGGCCGCATGAGCGCCCACAAGCCGGGTTGAGCGGCCGAGCCGGCGGGGCTGGGGTCCGTCGTCATGACAATCTCTCCGGGGGGACGCTCAGGCATCGGGGAACCGCACCCGCAGCGAGCCGGGGCAATGGCGGGCGACGGGCGGCAAGGTCAGGCACAAGGGCGCAAACCATCGCAGGGCACCGCGCGGGAAGTGCCAGGGCAGGTCTTTCAGGTCCGCTCCGGCGCCGCACCACGCCGCCAAGGTCGGCATCACCTCGTCGCGGTTGATCCCCCATGGCATGGGCGGCGTGCGGTAGTGGGGCGTGCGATGCCAGCCCCGCAGCGTCTTGCGGGCCAGCCAGCGGGGAATGTAATCGAAGGCGAAAGAGCCGCCGGGGAAAGCCGCCGCCATGTCGCGCACCAGGGCCTCCACCTCCTCCGGCTGGAAGTACATCAACAGCCCCTGGGCGGTGATGTAGACGGGTTTGTCGGCGGGAACCGCGTCGAACCAGCCGCGATCCAGCGCGCTCATGCCGAGGTGGATATGCCGGTCGTCGGGGGCGATGAACCGCTCCCGGATGGCGATGCCCTCCGGCAGATCAACCGATATCCACAGCGCCTCGCCATGGGGCACCCGGAACCGCTGGGTTTCCAGCCCCTCGGCCAGATTGACGACGGTGCCGTCGGGGTGACGGTGCAGGAAGCTGGCCACCTCGCGATCGAAGATCACCGAGCGGATGGCATGGGAGGCATCGGCGGGGCCGAAGCTGCGCTCATAGTCGTAAAGCAGGCTGTCATAGATCCGCACCGCCGTGGGATCGATCAGGATGCCATCCTGCCGCCGCGCCTCGCAGGCGCGGTTGTGCAGGGTCCACAGCATGGTTTCGGGAACGCCGGTCAGATTGGCCGCCTGGCGGTCGGACTGCGCGCTTTCCATGGGAATCGCCACCACCTCAGAAGACATGATGCACCCCCAGACCGAAGGAGCGACCGGCCGCCGCCGCGCCGAAGCGGGCATCGGCGCCGCCGGCCATCATGGCCGGGTAGTAGTAGCCATAAAGCTCCTGATGCTCGTCGAGCAGGTTGTCGCCCCACAGATAGATCTCGGTGGAGCCGGCCAGCAGGCCGCCGCGCAGGTCGATCTTGTGAAGATCGCTCAGGTCGAAGTTGTTCTGCGGATCGGCGGGCCGCTCGCCCAGATATTTATGACTGAGGCGGGTGCTCAACAGCGGATTGGAAATACCAAGGAAGCCCGGCAACTCGGTTTCATGCAGCAGCGACACCTGGGTGCTCCAGCGGGCCGTGTTGGGCACGTCGTTGCCGGAGACGATGCCCGCCGCCAGATTGTCGGATTCGATGACCGCGCGGGTATAGGCGACACCGCCGCTGACGGTGAAGCCGCCGCCGATGGCCCAGGCGCCATCCAGCTCCGCGCCCATGGTGCGGGTATCGACGTTCTCCGGCCGGGTGGCGTAGGTCACGGGATCGAAGGCGTAAAGGTGATCGCCCTTGATGTCGTTGAAATACACCGCCGCGTTGAGGCTCAGGCGGCCGCCGTCGAACACGTTCTTGGTGCCGATCTCGTAGCTGTCGACGGTCGCCGCCTCATAGGGCTCGTCCGCCATCCCATAGGCGATGTTGGAGCCGTAATCCCCGTACCCACCGGACTTGTAGCCCCGCGAGTAGGTGGCATAGACCGTCGTCTCCGGGGTGATGTCATAGGCCAGCGAGGCGCGGCCGGTGGTGTAGGTATCGTTGAAACTGTCGGAGTCGGTGGACAGCCGCAGCGGGCTGGGATTGGAGGCATTGGCCCGCCATTCGGCGTCGTAGGTCTTGCGCTCCCAGGTCTGGCGCAGACCGCCGGTGATCTTCAGGGCATCGGTCAGCGGATAGGTGACCTCGCCGAACACGGCGCCCGAGGTGGTGGCGAAGTCGCGGTCGATGTCGGCGTTGAACGGATTGGCCGGGTTCAACTGGTCGAAGACATTGCGGGTGTCGATTTCCCGCTGCATGCGGAACACGTTCACCCCCGCCACCCAGAACACCGGATCATCGGGCAGCGACGACAGGCGAAGCTCCTGGTTGACCGACCGTTCCTCCCCCAGATACTGGCGGAAGGATTGCGGCTTGAAGCCGAGCAGGCGCTGGTAGGTCAGCCCCTCGTAGAACGGCCCTTCGACATTCATGCTGGTGGCGGTGACGCCGGTCTGCGAGGTCAGCACCGCCCAATCGAACGCATGTTTCACGGTCAGGCCGGCATGGCTGTTGTGAAGATCGTCGTCGAACGATCCCGGCGGCGCGTCCATCATCGGCGTCCCGTCGAACGGCAGCAGCGCCATGGCCCCGGCGCGATCGTTGGCCTGCTCGTGCGCCAGGGTCAGGGCCACCGAGGCGTCGCTCCCCGCCGGTTCCCACAGCAGGGTTCCCCGCACGGCCAGATCGTCCGGGTTGGTGAGCGGATCGCCGGTCTGCACATTGGTGATGGGGTAATCCCGCTCGGCATAGCGCAAGGCCAGACGGCCGCTCAGGGCCTCGGTCAGCGGTCCGCCGACGGCGGCCTCGCCAAGCCGATGCCCTTCCGTGCCGATCTCGGTGCGAACATGGCCTTCCAGGGTGCGGGTCGGCTGGCGGGTGACGATATTGACCGCGCCGGCCTCGCTGTTGCGGCCGTACAGCGTGCCTTGCGGCCCCTTCAGCACCTCCACCCGCTCCACGTCGAGGGTGGTGAGGACGCTCGACGACATGGGTTGCGGCTGGCCATCGACATAGATCATCACCGAGCTGTCCTCGGAACTGACCTTGCTGAGAGTGCCGACGCCGCGAATGCGCAGGGTGACGTTGGAGTCGCCGTAGGACTGGAAATCGACGCCGGGGGTCTGGACCAGCACGTCCTGAAGCGAATCCAGGCGACGCTGCTGAAGGTCGGCGCCTTCGATCACCGTCAAGGCGAAGGGCACGTCCTTGACCTGCTCGTCGGCCTTGCGGGCCGTCACCGTGACCGGGGCGAGTTGGATGGTCTCCGAAGTGGCCGCCACCTGATCGTCGGCACGCGCCGTCGACACCGCGGCACTCCCCATGGCGGAGAGGGCACAGGCCAAGGCGATCCTGGAAACGCGGCTGGAGGACCCGAGCCTGGGCGCGAAGGAAGAGGACATGGGCGCACTCGTCGCAAGAGGGGAAACAGGGAGTAGAAAGAGAGAGAGAAACGGCTGAACACAGCGTGCGCGACTGTGTCTCATTTGCACCACCAACGCAGCCCGCAGACGGAAATCCACCGCCCGGATTGGGAAAATGGCGATGCGTGGCCGGCTGCGGCCGCGCCCCTCAGCCGCCCCGGCGCATCCGCGACGGGGCGCAGTGGTGGACGCGCCGGAACGCGACGGCGAAATGGCTGGCATTGGTGTATCCCACCAGGGCCGCCGCCTGCTGCACGGTGCAGCCGTCCTTCTCGATCAACAGGCGGGCCCGCTGCATGCGCAGGGTGCGCACATACTCGCCGATGGTCTGGCCGAACCGCTCCCGGAACCGCGCCTTCAGATAACACTCGTTGATGCCGACCCGCCGGGCCAAGGCGGTGATGGTCGGCGGGTCCATCATTTCCGCCGCAAGAATGTCCGCCGCCTCATCCAGAACCGACCGCCGCACGGCGGGGGGCTCGGCGGCCGGGCGCCCGTCGGCGAGCAGCTGCGACAGCATATCGAGGGCGAGCGACTCCAGCTTCAGACTCCCCCACACCGTGCCATCATCGACGGCGAGCAGCATGTTGGCCGCATCGGCAAGTCGCTTCGCGGCCCCATCGCTGAAGCACGGAAACGGTGCCAAGGGCGCCCCCCCGGCCAAGGCGCGGACCTCGGCGCCGCCGAGAAGACCATCGCCCTGCCACGCCTCCACCGTCTCGGGCGGCAGGTCGAGGGAGATGCCGCGGATCCAGATCCCGGCCGGCTCGTCGGCCTCAAGGGCGGGCAGCAAGCCGCACCGCGACCACAGCCGGCCGGGCGTCACCCGTTCGGTCAGGGCCAAGTCGGGCACGGAGATGTCGAAGTAGCCAGCCACCATCATGCTGAACCCAATGCCGGTCTTGAGGGTGCTGGCCGCCATGTGACGGCCCCTGTTCAGCCGGTACCCCCCTCTGCCGACGACCAGCCCGCTGGAAAACTGGCGCATGGTCATGCAGCCCGGACCATCCACGTTGTGAAGGTGCAATTGCCGGTGATGAACGGCTTCGACCTGGAAATGCCGTTCGAGAATGGTGCGGCGCTCCTCGCCGTACAGGCGATCCACCACCTTCAGCAGATCGGCGGACTCAGACCCCACGGACGGTTTCATCATGCTCTCCCCCGCGCACGGCGCCGCGCCCCTGTCCTCGATGTCGGAGGGGCATCCTCACCCTACCTCCAATTAAGAACGATACGCAATTGCAGTTCCAGCGAAGCCCCTTTTCGCCGCTTAGTGGCGATCGTGCAGGCATTGCCCATGGTCGGCCAGCACCTCGATCACCCGGCAGTGGCAGATGCGATCCTGGCCGCAATCGTCGATCATCCGCTTGACCTCGTCACGCAGGGACTCGAGCCGCGCGATCTTGCTTTCGATGTCGGCCAGGCGGGCACGGGCGAGGCTGTCGGCCTCATGGCAAGAGCGGTTGGGCTCGTCGCTCATGTCCAGCAGTTGGCGGATGGCCTCCACCTCGAAGCCCAATTCGCGGGCGTGGCGGATGAACATCAGCCGCTGCTGGGCGCGGGTGTCGTACAGGCGCCGGTTGCCGGCGCTGCGCTCCGGCGGCGGCAGCAGGCCGATTTGCTCGTAGTAGCGGATGGTCGGGATCTTCACGCCAGTCACCGCCGACAGTTGGCCGATGGGCATGTCGGTCATGCGAAATTCTCCTCTTGCTTCTCTAGCGGCTAGAGATTGTAGCGTCGTCGCCAGAGGACACCATCCTGAAATAGGGAGACGCGCCATGACCGGTGCGGAATTGAGCCAGGAAACCCGCTTCGCCGTTGGCGGCATGGATTGCGGTTCCTGCGTGCGGAAGATAGAAACCGCCCTCGGCCGCCTGCCGGGCGTTGTGGACGTAAGCGTGTCGCTGTCCAATGGCGCCGTCACCGTCCGCCATGATGCCCGCGTCTCCGGCGAGGACATGCGCAAGATCGTGGCGCGGCTGGGCTTCACACCGGAACAGCCGGCGACGGCCAAGGACGCTCCGGCGCCGGACCATGGCCACGGCCATGGAGACAGCCACCACCACCACCATCACGCCCAAGACCACCATGGCCACGCCCATGGCGGCGGGTGCTGCGGCGCCGACGGAGCCGGGACACAGGCCGGTGCCACCTCTTGCGGCGCGGCACCGGCCCCCACCTCCCCGCCTCCCGCCACCGGCGCGCTCCAGCGTGGCCCGCGTCCGTGGTGGCAGTCCTCGACCATGCTGCTGATGCTCGTCACCGGCATCGCCATCGCGGTGGCATACGCCATCGGCATGGTGGCGCCGCAGGCGGAGCGGTGGGCCTTTCTGGCGGCGGTCGCCATCGGCGTCCTGCCGATCGGTCGCCGGGCCATGATCGCCGCCCGCTACGGAACGGTGTTCTCCATCGAGATGCTGATGACCATCGCCGCCGTGGCGGCGGTGACCATCGGGGCCGAAGCGGAAGCCGCCGCCGTGCTGTTCCTGTTCCTGATCGGCGAGCTTCTGGAGTCGGTGGCCGCCAATCGGGCACGGGCCGGCATCCGCGCCCTGGCCGATCTGATGCCGCGCACCTGCCGCCGCGAAGACCCCGACGGCGGCGTGCGGGAGATCGCCGCCGATCAGGTGGCCATCGGC
>JAEWWF010000294.1 GCA_023396465.1 Pseudomonadota bacterium | reverse complement strand
GGCCGAAGCGCGACACGGCGATCAGCACCTTCGGCCGCCGCTGGCTGTCGTGCATGGCCCAGGTCATGCTGAAGCGCTGCGCCACCCGCTCGGCGAAGCGGCTGCCGAGCACGTCGCGGGCCGGCGCCCCGTCGCCGTGGCGAAACACCGCCCGCAGGAAAAAGCGGTCGGCCGCCAGGTCGCCGTACTGGGCGCATTCGATGATGAAGCAGTCCTGCTGCGCCAGGAAGCCGGTGACGGCGGCGACGATGCCGGTGGCGTCGGGGCAGGTGATGGTCAGGATGGTGGTGGCGGCGGCAGGCGTCGACATGCGGCTTTTCCTCGGGACGTGCGGGCGCGCAAGAAAAGCACTCCGATGCCCGCGCCGCAAGCGCGCCTATGGCGACTGGCAGGCAGCGGCATTAAGATCAAGGCATCCCCTCCGCAACGGAGGGACGACAGTTCGCGCTCACCCCCGGCTGCCGCCCGTCGTCCGACCGGCGGCTTCTTCCCCCCGCGCCGTATCGAGGAGCCCGCCATGTCTCACCTGCACCGCTCCATGGCGGCCGCCGTCCTGGCGGCTGGCCTCGCCATCGCCGCCCCCCTGGCGGCGGCCGAACCCTCCGCCGTGACCGCCGCCCTCAACGCCCAGAGCTTCGCCTCGGTGCCGGCCGGCCAGCCGGTGGAAGTCCGCCTTTATCAGGCCAGCGGCGACGACAGCGCCGTGCGCTCCGCCGTCATCCGCGCCCTCGCCGCCCACGGCTGGCCGGTGGTGGAGCGCGGTGGCGCCATCGCCTTCAGCATCGAGATCACCGGCGATGAGTCGCTGGAACCGCCGCCCCGCAGTGGCATGTTGGCGCTGGAAGGCAGCCGCGGCAGCGGTGAGTCCACCGACCACCTCGACGCCCGCCTGCGCCTGTTCTCCACCAGCGAAAGCAGCGTGCTGACCGGGCGCCAGTTGCCCGCCGCCGGCACCGGCGGTACCCACACGCGGGTACAGGCGGATGTGACCGATCTGACCACCGGCCGCCGATTGTGGCAGGGTTGGGCCGACCTCACCCTCGCCGGCCAATCGCCGGACCGCGCGGCGGCGGCCGTGGTGCCGCTGCTGGTGGAGGCGGTGGGGCAGACGCTGCGCGGCGAGACCCGCGCGGTGCCGATGGATTAGACCGCGCTGACCACCATTCTGGCAACGAAGAAAGGCCCGGGAGATGCGCTCCCGGGCCTTGAGTCAGGTGAGGATAGAACCGGTCGGAGCGAGGCTCAGAGCTGCGAGCCGCGACCGAACTCCGGGTAGGCTTCGAGGCCGAGTTCGTGCTTGTCCAGGCCGTCCATTTCTTCCTCGTCGCTGACGCGCAGGCCGATGGTGGCCTTCAGCACACCCCAGACCACGAAGGACACCGCCAGGACATAGACGCCCACCGCGACGACGCCGATCAGCTGGGTGACGAAGCTGGCCGAACCGAAGATGCCGACCGCCAGCGTGCCCCAGATGCCGGCCACCAGGTGGACCGAGACGGCGCCGACCACGTCGTCGATCTTCAGCTTGTCGACCAGCGGCACGGCGATCACCGCCAGGGCGGCACCGATGGCGCCCACCACCATGGCCAGGAACAGGTTTTCCAGGGTCGGGTTGGCGGTGATGGCGACCAGACCAGCCAGAGCGCCGTTCAGCACCATGGTGAGGTCGATCTTCTTGAAGATGATCTGGGTCATGACCATCGCCGTCACCACGCCAGCGCAAGCGGCCAGGAAGGTGTTGGCGTAAACGATGGACATGGCGGCGGCATCAAGGGCCGACCCAAGGGCGAGCTGCGAACCGCCGTTGAAGCCGAACCAGCCGAACCACAGGATGAAGGTGCCAAGCGTGGCGAGCGGCAGGTTGTTGCCCGGCAGCGGGTGGACGCGGCCATCGGCCCCGAACTTGCCCTTGCGGGCGCCGACCATGATGGCACCGGCGAGCGCCGCCCAACCACCGACCGAGTGAACCAGCGTCGAGCCGGCGAAGTCGCTGAAGCCCATTTCGCTCAGCCAACCGCCGCCCCACACCCAGGAGCCCTGGATCGGGTAGATGAAGGCACCGAGCAGGGCGACAAAGATCATGAACGGCCAGATCTTCATGCGCTCGGCGACGGTGCCGGAAATCACCGAGGCGGAGGTGGCAACGAAGACCACCTGGAAGAACCAGTCGGACATCACCGAATAACCGCCCTCGATCACCGCGGCGACCATCTCGGGGGTCGCCTCTTCGGCGCCGATCAGGCCGGTTTCGGCCTCGGACGGGTTGTAGAGGAAGGAGAAGCTGCCGATCCAGCCCGACACGTCGACATACATCAGGTTGTAGCCGACCAGATAAAAGCCGATGGCGGCGACCGCGTAGAGGGCGGTGTTCTTCAGGCAGATGGAGGCGACGTTCTTGCCGCGCACCAGGCCCGCTTCCAGCATGGCGAAGCCGACCGCCATGAAGAAGACCAGCGCGCCGTGGATGAGGAAGGAGAAGGTATTGAAGACATAGGCCGTCTCGGCGTCGACCTCGGCGAAGGCCGGCGTCGCCACGAGGCTGGCGGCCAGCGCCAGCGCGCCGCCCTTGAGCATGGTGGTCATGCGGGTCATGTGATGCATCCCCCTTGGTCCGTCAGAGCGCTTCGGCGTCGGTTTCGCCGGTGCGGATACGCACGGCTTTTTGCAGGTCGACCACGAAAATCTTGCCGTCGCCGATCTTGCCGGTATTGGCGGCCGTCTGGATGGCCTCGACCACGCGGTCGACCATGTCGTCGTTGACCGCCACCTCGAGCTTCACCTTCGGCAGGAAGTTCACGACGTATTCAGCGCCGCGGTAGATTTCCGTCTGGCCCTTCTGGCGTCCGAACCCCTTCACCTCGCTCACGGTCAGGCCCTGAATGCCGAGCGGCGTCAATGCCTCGCGCACCTCGTCGAGCTTGAACGGCTTGATGATCGCCATCACTAGCTTCATCGGTTTTCCCTCCATGGGTCCACGCGGCCGGCGCCGCGCCACAAATCTCCGGGTCGTGGTCCCGAAGACCTTCGTGAGAAGGGAAACTCAAGAACCGTGCCAACCACCGCCCACACCCCGACAGCGCCCCATTTCCGCCACTTCCAAGTAGCCTTCATTTTGACCACATCACCAAACAACGGTGAATATGATTATATTTTATGCACCTCAAGCAGGTATCGGCGCTCAAGAATGAGGCAGCAATGAGGCGGAAACCCCGCCATGATCAGACCATTGGCAGCAAAAGAAAGGGGCGACTCACTCTGAGCCGCCCCGTCGGGAGGAGGATGAAGGAACGCCGAAGGTGGTGCTCAAATAGGCAGCGCCACCTCCGCACCACGCCTTTCAAGCGCCGAAGCCGCCGCGCGCACCGCCGACTGAAGCTTGGTGAAGGCGCGGTTTTCGATCTGGCGCACGCGCTCGCGGCTGATGCCGTAATGGCGGCCCAACTCTTCCAGCGTGGTTGGCTGGCTGCGCAGGCGGCGTTCCATGATGATGTGGCGCTCGCGGTCGTTGAGACCGGAGAGAGCATCGCGCAGCAGCCGACGACCGAGGCGGCGCTCTTCCGCTTCCGCCAGCATGGTCTCCTGATTGGGGCCGTCGTCCACCAGCAAGTCCTGGCGTTGCAGGTCGCCTTCCTCGCCCACCGGCAGGTTGAGGCTGGCGTCCTGACGCGACAGGCGGCGGTTCATGTCCACCACGTCGGCTTCGCTGACGTTCAGTTCCTCGGCGATGGCGCGAGCGTTTTCAGGCGCCATGTCGCCTTCCTCGTAGACGCCGAGCTTGGCCTTCATCCGGCGCAGGTTGAAGAACAGCTTCTTCTGCGCCGCCACCGTTCCGACCTTCACCAGCGACCACGAATTGAGCACGTATTCGTTGATGCTGGCCTTGATCCACCACATGGCATAAGTGGCGAGGCGGAAGCCCTTCTCCGGCTCGAACTTCTTCACCGCCCGCATCAGGCCGACATTGCCTTCGGCGATGAGGTCGGAGACCGGCAGGCCGTAATAGCGATAGCCCATGGCGATCTTCGCCACCAGACGCAGATGGCTTGTCACCAAAGCCTGCGCCGCATCCTGGTCGCCGTGTTCGCGATAACGTTGGGCGAGCATGAATTCCTGCTCAGGGCGCAGCAGCGGATACCGCTTGATCTGCTCCATGTAGCCGGAAAGGCCGTCCTCGGAGGCGACGACCGGCACGGAAAGATTGGACGCCATGGCTCCACCTCTTCTCCAGACAATCAGATCCCGGTCCTCCGCCGTCACCTCCGTCCGATCGACCGCTTCCCCCGCGGCTGCCGGCTCTTGTCGATGGGGTTGACGGCCCCGATTTCACTTCGGTTTTCGACCATGCCAGACTACAAAACCCGACCTTATTTGTCAAGTTTACAGCCTGTTCATCGTATTCCCGCAGCGCGTGCGGCAGGACATGACAGCACCATCTCGTGACCGCCGAAACTTATCGCCACACCCCTCGAAATACGCGCAACCAGGATAAAAGGATCACCTGAATTCGGGAATAATGTGGCGATGTTCGACCATCATCGCGCCACAATGCAGAGCTAGACCGATGAAGGCAGACACCTCCCCGTCCGAGGTCACGGCGCGACCTTGAGTCTTATCTGTTTTGCCGGTAGGGTTTGCCGCGAACACCTACAGGAACCGCCGGGCAGGAACCGCCGGGTCGGCCGACGTCCTGCGGCATCGTCGTAAATCAAGACAGAATATCCGGATCGGAAGAGGAGTTAGGGTATGAAGAAGACCATCGTGATGGCCGCTGCCGCCCTGGCCGTCGCCGGTTTCGCCAGCACGTCCGCCATGGCCCAGGACGCGGCCGCTGGCGAGAAGGTGGCGAAGAAGTGCTTGGCCTGCCACACCTTTGACAAGGGCGGCGCTCATAAGGTCGGCCCGAACCTGTTCGGCGCCGTCCATCACAAGCCGGGCGAGGGCGCCGAGGGCTTCAAGTTCTCCGACGGCTTCCTGGCGGCCACCGCCAAGGGCTTCGAGTGGACCGACGAGAACCTGATGGCCTATCTGGAAGACCCGACCGCCTTCCTGCGCGCCACCTCGGGTGACGACAAAGCCCGTTCCAAGATGACCTTCAAGCTGAAGAGCGAAAAGGAACGTCAGGACGTCATCGCCTACCTGAAGAGCCTCAAGGACTGACCCGTCCCTGATCTGGTCGCGGCTCCCGGCCAGGGAGCCGCCAGCATCCGCCGCCCCGGTCCGTCGGGGCGGCGTTTTGCCGCAGGCCGTCCGGCCGCCGGAATAACCCCTTGATCCTTCATGAAATTTCCGTTTCGATCCAAGGCGGACCGACCTCCCTCTTGGGAATCAAGGAGTTGGAGAGAACGGCGGGACGAGAAGCGCGTTCACGTTCGTGTTTTCCGGGTGTCGCCCACGGTGTACAGTGGGCCCCGTTAGCTTTTTCGCCCACAGCACGGACAGGAAGGTGACCGATGCCGTCTTTGGAAGAAGCGATTCGCCGCCGCGCCTATGAACTCTGGGAAGCCGAGGGCTGCCCCGAAGGCCGCGACCAGGATTTCTGGTACATTGCCGAACGCGAGATGACGACCGTCGAGGCGTCCGCCACCACCGAGCCACAGCCGCCGGGCGTCCTCCACAGCGCTGGCGCCGCCGCCGAACCTCCCGCCCCGGCGGTGAACAAGCGTACCGCCAAGGCCGCTGCCCCCAAAGCCGCCAAACCCAAGACCAACGGCACCGGCAAGGCGGCGGCCACCAGTGGCGCCAAGGCCAAGCCCGCCACCGGCAAGCCCGCCCCGCGCGGCCGCAAGCCCGCCCGGACGCCGCCCGCCACCACCGGCGAGACCTGATCTCCGACCGCGCCCGGACCCGCGGTCACCGCCAGCCGCCGTCCTCCGACGGCGGCGCGGCGTTGTGTCGAGGGCCGCGCCCGGCAAGGGCCCTCCCTGCCCGGAAGCCACTGTTCGCTCCTGCAAGGATCGCCATGAGCCACCCTTCCCGCCGCGCCTTGCTTCCCGGATCGCCCTATCCGCTGGGCGCCACCTGGGATGGGCACGGGGTGAACTTCGCGGTGTTCTCCGACCACGCCAGCCGCATCGAACTGTGCCTTTTCGACTCCACCGGCCGGCGAGAGGTGGAGCGTATCGCCCTGCCGGAATACACCGACTCGGTCTGGCACGGCTATCTGGCGGACATCGGTCCGGGACAGTTGTACGGGTACCGCGCCCACGGCCCTTATGATCCGCCGCGCGGCTTCCGCTTCAATCCCAACAAACTGCTGGTCGACCCCTACGCCCGCGCCCTGTCGGGTGACGTGAAGTGGACGCCCTCCTGCTATGCCTATCGCCTGGGCAGTTCCCGCGCCGACCTGTCGTTCGACCGCCGCGACAGCGCCCGCTCCATCCCCAAGGGTATCGTCGTCAACGACGCCTTCCCGTGGAACGAGCGCATCCGCCGGCCGCGCGTGCCGTGGACGGAGACCATCCTCTACGAAATGCACCCGCGCGGCGCCACCATGCGCCATCCACGGGTGCCGGAGGCCCTGCGCGGCACCCTGAACGCCTTGGCGTCGGAGCCGATGATCGACCATCTGCTCGGCCTCGGCGTCACCACCGTCGAACTGCTGCCCCTCTTCGCCTATGCCGACGAGCCGCATCTGGTGGAACTGGGGAAAACCAACTACTGGGGCTACAACCCCTTCAACTTCTTCTCCCCGGCACCGCGTCTGCTGTCGGCGGCGGGCATCGACGAGATGAAGTCGCTGGTTTCCCGCTTCCACGAGGCGGGACTCGAAGTGGTTCTCGACGTGGTCTACAACCACACCTGCGAAGGCAACGAGCTGGGGCCGACCATTTCCCTGCGCGGCCTGGACAACGTCAGCTACTACCATCTGGTGCCGGAAAGCCCGCGCTACTACGAGAACCATTCAGGCTGCGGCAACACCATCAATCTGGCGCACCCCAGGGTGTTGCAGATGGCGATGGACTCGCTGCGCTACTGGGCCGATGCCATGCGGGTGGACGGCTTCCGCTTCGACCTCGCCACCGCGCTTGGGCGGGACCAGAACGGGTTCGATGCCAACCACCCGTTCTTCGCCGCCGTGCGCCAGGACCCGGTGCTCAACAGCGTCAAGCTGATCGCCGAGCCGTGGGACATCGGCCCGGCCGGCTACCGCGTTGGCAGCTTCCCCGCCGGGTGGCGCGAGTGGAACGACGGCTATCGCAACAACGTGCGCTCGTTCTGGCGCTCCGATCCCGGCCAGGGACCGGCCTTGGCCACCCGCGTCGCCGGATCGAGCGATATCTACAGCCGGCGTGGCCCGACGGCGTCGGTGAACTTCATCACCGCCCACGACGGCTTCACCCTGCACGATCTGGTCAGCTTCAATCACAAGCATAATCAAGCCAACGGCGAGAACAACCGAGACGGCACGGACCACAATATCTCGTGGAACTGCGGCACCGAAGGTCCAACCCGCGACCCCGGTGTGCTGGAACTGCGCTACCGCCAGAAGCGCAACCTGATGGCCACCCTGCTGCTGTCGCAGGGGGTGCCCATGCTGCTGGCCGGAGACGAATTGGGCAACAGCCAGAAGGGCAACAACAACGCCTACTGCCAGGACAACGACATCGGCTGGATCGACTGGTCCCTGGTGCGCGAGGAGGATGAGGACTTCCTCGACTTCGTGCGGGCCCTGATCCGTTTCCGTCGGGACAACCCGGCCTTCCGCCGCCGCCAGTTCTTCGCCGGACGGCCCGTCGGCGAGGGCCCGGTGAAGGACATCACCTGGCTGTCGCCAGCGGGGAGGGAGATGACTCCGGGCGACTGGAACGACCCCATGCTGCGCTGCTTCGGCTACCACCTGGGGGCACCGGCCCATGACCACCACCTGCACGCCCCGGCCAACCATGATCACGACCAGTTCCTGGTGCTGATGAACGCTGGCATCGACCCGACCGCCTTCCGCATGCCGGGCGAAGTCTTTGGCGGGCCGTGGGTGCGGGTGATGGATACCTCCAAGGCTGATCCGCACCGCGACGTGAAAATCATCCAGGCGACGGAAATGTATCCGCTCCAGGCCCACGCCATGGCGTTGTTCGTTCAGGAGCGCCGCCATCGCGGGCGTCGCGGCGGACGCCGCCGCGAGGATGACGCCCATGACGCCGGATGAACCGCACCGCCGACAGACCCGATGATCCGGCCGCCGGTCCACCGGCACCGCACTCCACCAACCGCCGCCGCGCGGACGGAACGACGACGCGAGGGGAAGACATGCAGTATCCCGAGATTCTGGCCCGGCTTGCCGAGGCCGCGGGCATAGAGCCCAGCTACTGGGACATCTTCGGCACGCGCCACGACACCACCGCCCTCGACATGCAGGCGCTGCTGGCGGCCCTCGGCTATCCCGCCGCCACCGAGGCGGAAGCCACCGCCAGCCTGGAGCGTCTGGAGCGGGCCGAATGGACCCGCCTGCTTGAGCCGGTGACGGTTTTGCGGCTGACCGGCGGGCAGATGTGGACCACCCTCACCACCTCCGACACCGAGCGGGAACGCGCCTTCACCTGGCTTCTGGAGTTGGAGGACGGCAGCGTCCTGCGCGACGACACCATGGCCGCCGACCTCGCCACCCTGGACACACGGGAGGTCGACGGCATCACCTACGAGCGCCGCAATCTGCCGCTGCCGTCCAACCTGCCGCTCGGCTATCACACCCTGCGGCTGCTCGATCGCGGCGGCACGCTGGCGGCCGAGGGCCGTGTGGTGGTCTGCCCCACCGCCTGCTGGCGGCCGGAGTTCATCGCCGAGGGCGGTCGCGCCTGGGGCGTTGCCTGCCAGCTTTACTCGGTGCGCACCGAGGTGGATTGGGGCATGGGGGATTTCTCCAGCCTGCGCGCCCTCGCCCGGACCACCGGCCAGCGGGGCGGCCATGTGGTCGGCCTCAACCCGCTGCACGCCCTGTTCCCCGCCAATCCGGCCCATGCCAGCCCGTACAGCCCGGCCAGCCGCCTGTTCCTCAATCCGCTCTACATCGACGTTCAGGCGGTGCCGGAAGCGGCGGACAGCGCCGAGGCCCAGACGCTGATGGCCGGGGCCGCCTTCCTCGACCGCCTGCGGGCGGCGCGAGGAGCCGAGTTGGTGGACTACCCTGCCGTCAGTGCCCTGAAGCATGAGGTGCTGCGGGTGCTGCATCGCGCCTTCGAGGCCCTGCCGGAAACCACCGCCCGCAAGCGCGCCTTCGCCGATTTCCTCGACGACGGCGGCGACCGCCTGTTCCGCTTCGCCGTCTTCAACGTGCTGCAAGACCAGTTCCCCGGAACGCCCTGGATGGACTGGCCGGAAGCCTTCCGCACACCTGGATCCAAGGCGGTTCTGGATGTGGCGAGGGAGCGCATGACCTGCGTCCGCTATCACCTGTGGCTGCAATTCGAGGCCGACCGCCAACTCGGCGAGGCCGCCGAGGCTTTGCGGGCCGGTGCCGACGGGGCGCCGGTGATCGGACTGTACCGCGATTTGGCGGTGGGCGTGGACACCAGCGGCGCCGACACCTGGATGGACCCCGGCGTCTATACCGTCGGGGCGCGTGTCGGCTGCCCGCCCGACGCCTTCAACAGCCAGGGCCAGGACTGGGGTCTGCCGCCGCTCAACCCGCTGGTGCTGCGGGAGATGGGCTATGCGCCGTTCATCGACATGGTGCGCGCCAACATGCGCCATGCCGGCGCCCTGCGCATGGACCATGCCATGGCCTTGCAGCACCTCTACTGGATTCCGCCCGGTGTGTCGGCCCTGGGCGGAACCTATGTCTCCTATCCCATGGACGATCTGCTCGGCATCCTCGCCCTGGAAAGCCACCGCAACCGATGCATGGTGATCGGCGAGGACCTCGGCACCGTGCCCGACGGCTTCCGCGAGCGCATGGCGGAGGAAGATATCCTCTCCTACCGCCTGTTCTACTTCGAGCGCTATCAGGACGGCCTGTTCAAGCGGCCGGAGACATATCCGGTGCAATCGGTGGCCACCGCCACGTCGCACGACCTGCATACCATCGTCGGCCACTGGCGCGGCTGGGACGTGGCGCTGCGCCACGATCTTGGGTTGGTGCCGAGCGGCGCCCGCCGCGCCGAGGACGACACCGCCCGCGCCCGCGAGCGCGAGGTCCTGGTGGCGGCCCTGAAGGATCAGGGGCTGGTGCCAGAAAGCCTGCGCCCCGATGCCGTCCTGGATGATGCCGGGCTGCGTACCCTCGTCCTCGCCATTCATCGCTTCCTGGCGCGGTCGCCGGCCTGGCTGATGATGGTCAACCTGGATGACCTGGCGCTGGAGGAAGCCCAGGTCAACCTGCCGGGAACGGTCGATCAATACCCCAACTGGCGCCGTCGTCTGAGCGTGCCGCTGGAAACCCTGGCGGCCTCCGACATGCTCGCGGGCACCGCCGAGGCGGTGCTGACCGAACGGTTCCATGGAGTGGTGGAGGGTCAATAGACACCGCCCCTTGACCCGGCTCTCCGCCGCCCAAACATCTGCGGCATGCACGCACGCGACTGGGTCAAGATCACCCGCCAGGGACTCTACGTCGAGCCGGGGGACTTCCATGTCGACCCGCCTCGGCCGGTGCCACGGGCGGTGGTCACCCATGGCCATGCCGATCACGCCCGCGCCGGCCACGGCGCCACCCTGGCGACGCCCGAGACGCTGGCCATCATGGCGGCGCGCAACGGCGGCAGCCTGAGCGGCGGCGACCCGCTGCCCTATGGCGAGGCGCGGCAGGTGGGCGGGGTGACGGTGCGGCTGGTGCCCGCCGGCCATGTGCTCGGCTCGGCGCAGGTCGTCCTGGACTACCGCGGCCAGCGGGCGGTGGTCTCGGGCGACTACAAGCGCCGCCGCGATCCTACCTGCCCGCCATTCGAGGTGGTGCCCTGCGACGTGTTCATCACCGAGGCCACCTTCGCCCTGCCGGTGTTCCGCCACCCCGACGACCGCCACGAGATCGACCGCCTGCTCGCCTCCCTCCACCTGTTCCCCGACCGCGCCCATGTGGTCGGCGCCTATGCGCTGGGGAAGGCGCAGCGGGTGATCGCCCTGCTGCGCGAGGCGGGCTGGCAGCGCCCCATCTTCATCCACGGCGCCTTGCAGGCGCTGTGCGACCTTTATGAAGCCCACGGCATCGCCCTCGGCCCGCTGCGCCCGGCGACGGCGGCGGACAAGGCGGAGATGAAGGGCGAGATCGTGATGGCGCCGCCCTCCGCCCTTGCCGACCGTTGGAGCCGGCGGCTGCCCGACCCGGTCACCGCCATGGCCTCGGGCTGGATGCGGGTGCGCGGGCGGGCGCGGCAGAAAGGCGTCGAGCTGCCGCTGATCCTCTCCGACCACGCCGACTGGGACGAGCTGACCCGCACCATTGCCGAGGTCCAGGCCGGCGAGATCTGGGTCACCCACGGCCGCGACGACGCCCTCATCCACCACGCCCGCCAGCACGGCCTGCACGCCGAGGCGCTGCACCTGGAGGGGTATGAGGAGGAACCCACCGACGTCGCCGGCGGGGGCGGCTGACCGCCATGCAGCGCTTCGCCGACCTGCTCGACGGCCTCGTCTTCATGCCCAGCCGCACCGGCAAGCTGCGGCTGATCGACAACTACCTCGCCACCACCCCCGACCCCGACCGCGGCTACGGCCTCGCCGCCCTCACCGGCGACCTCGACCTCGGCACCGCCAAGCCGGGCGCCATCCGTGAACTGGCGGAGGCGCGCTGCGACCCGACGCTGTTCTACCTCTCCTATGACTACGTCGGCGACCTGGCGGAGACGCTGGCCCTCATGTGGGTGCCGCCGGCCGGCGGCAACGAGCCGCCGCCGCCGCTGTGGGAGGTGGTGGACACGCTGATGGCCGCACCGCGCAGCAGCATCCCCGGCCTGCTGGCCGGCTGGCTCGACCGGCTGGATGCCACCGGCCGGTGGGCGCTGCTGAAGCTCATCACCGGGGGCCTGCGGGTCGGCGTCTCCGCCCGCCTCGCCCGCACCGCCTTCGCCCAGTGGGCACAGGTGCCGCTGCACGACGTGGAGGAAGCCTGGCCCTGCGTCCGCCCGCCCTATGCGCCGCTGTTCGCCTGGGCGGCCGGCGGCGACAAGCCGGCGCTGTCCGACGTCGCTGGCTTCCGCCCTTTCATGCTGGCGACACCGCTGGAGGATGCCGACGTGCGGGCGCTGAACCCGCACGATTATGCCGTCGAATGGAAGTGGGACGGCATCCGGGTGCAGGTAGTCGGCCGCGCCGGCGACCGCCGCATCTATGCCCGCTCCGGCGACGACATCACCCACAGCTTCCCCGACATCGCCGAGGCCATCGACTTCGACGGCGCGCTGGACGGCGAATTGCTGGTGCGCGAGGCCGACGGCGCCGCCGCCCCCTTCAACCACCTGCAACAGCGGCTCAACCGCAAGTCCGTCTCCGCCGCCCATCTGCGCAAGTACCCGGCCTTCGTGCGCGCCTACGACCTATTGCAGGAGGGGACGGACGACCTGCGGCCGCTGCCCTTCGCCGCACGCCGGCGGCGGCTGGAGGCGTTCCTGGCCCACCCACGCGAGCGCTTCGACCTGTCGCCGCTGCTGCCGCTGACCGCCTGGGACGACCTCGGCCGCCTGCGCGACGAGGCACGCGGGCGGCGCATGGAGGGACTGATGCTGAAGCGGTGGGACAGCGCCTATGTCCCGGGCCGCCCCAAGGGTCCGTGGTTCAAATGGAAACGCGACCCGCTGACGGTGGATGCGGTGCTGCTCTACGCCCAGCGCGGCCACGGCAAGCGGTCGAGCTATTACAGCGACTACACCTTCGGCGTCTGGAAGGGCGACGAGTTGGTGCCCGTCGGCAAGGCATATTTCGGCTTCACCGACGCGGAACTGCGCCAGATCGACCGCTGGGTGCGCACCAACACCACCGAGCGTTTTGGGCCGGTGCGGGCGGTGCGGCCGGGGCTGGTGTTCGAGGTGGCGTTCGACAGCATCCACCCCTCGCCGCGCCACAAATCGGGCCTCGCCATGCGCTTCCCGCGCATCAGCCGCATCCGGTGGGACAAGCCGCACACCGAGGCCGACCGGCTGGAGACCCTGGCGAAGCTGGTGGTGTGAGGTGCCTTGTGCCTCCGACCGCCGCGGCGGAGGTGAGACGAGGTGCGAACACCGCCACCGCGTTCGACGATGCGATTTCGTCGTATCGTCCCCTGGCTCAAGACAAAGGCGATGAGGATGCGCCTCCTCATCGCCCTGACCCTAGAGTACCAGCGTGGCTGGCCGGCCTTGCGCCCGTTCAGCTACCCTGCTGATGATGCTTCGACCGTACCGGATCGCGGACAGTCCTCACGCCTTCGTGCGCTGGAAGATGGAACCGCCGTGCTCGGCCGCCTCGCGGCCGGGCAGCACCAGATTCAGCACAAGGCCGACGATGGTGGCGAGCGCCATGCCGGCGATCTTGACGCTGACCTCCATCGGGGCGCCATCCACCTCGACCGAGAACGGCACCTGCACCAAGGCGCCGCCGATGCCGATGACCAGGATGACCGAGGCGATGATCAGGTTGCGCTTGCGGCCGAGGTCGATCTGGCGGTCGATCAGCATGCGCATGCCGGAGCTGGCGATGATGCCGAACAGCAGGATCGACACACCGCCCATCACCGCAGTCGGAATGGTCTGGATCAGCGCCGCGATTTTGCCGACGAAGCCGAACAGCACCGCCAGCACGGCGGCGCCGCCGGTCACCCAGACGCTCATGACGCGGGTGATGGCGATGACGCCAATGTTCTCGCCGTAGGTGGTGTTGGGCGGGCCACCGATGAAGGCCGCCAGCATGGTCGCCGCTCCGTCACCAAGGATGGAGCGGTGCAGGCCCGGCTCCTCCAGGAAATTGCGGCCGGTCACCTTGCTCAGCACCATCTGGTCGCCGATGTGCTCGGCCAGCGTCACCACCGCCACAGGGGCGACGATCAGGATGCAGGCGAGCAGTTGCGGCCACGGCAGGTCGAAGGCCGGCAGCGAGAAGGACGGGACGGCGAACCACGGCGCCTGCCCCACCGGGCCGAAATCGACGATGCCGATCAGCAGACCGACCACATACCCACCAACGATGCCAAACAGGATCGGCACCAGCGCGAACACGCCCTTCAGGAACATGCCGCACAGGATGGCGATCAGCAGCGTCGCCAAGGCAGTGATGAAGTGGGGTGCCGAATAGACGCCCTGCCCCGGCAGGTTCATCGCCATGTCGACGGCGACGGAGGCGAGGCTGAGGCCGATCACCATGATCACCGGACCGACCACGACGGGCGGCAGCAGGCGCATCAGCCAACCGATGCCGCCCTTCCAGATGAAGAAGGCGACGATGACGTAGATGGCCCCGGCGACGATCGCGCCCACCATGGCCCCGCCCGATCCGGCGATGGAGGACGCCGAGATGATCGGCGCGATGAAGGCGAACGAACTGCCGAGGTAGGCCGGGATGCGGGCCCGCGTACACAGGATGTAAAGCAACGTACCAAGACCGCTCGACACCAACGCCACCGCCGGATTGAGGCCGGTCAGGAACGGCACCAGGATGGTGGCGCCGAACATGGCGAACAGATGCTGAAGACTGAGCACGGCCCAGGTTGCCGGCGCCGGCCGGTCGTGCACGTCCAGGACCACGTCGAGGTCGGCGGCCATGGTGTTATCCCCTCTTGTCGGAACATCGGATGAAACTGCGGCGGGCCGTTCGGTACTCCCGCCAGGACGGCGGCGCAAGAGAAAAAGCGCGGCGTTTCAGGCACCTGATGCCGAACCGCGCGCCTGCTCCAGCCGTTCCCGCGATGGGGCGAGGTCGCTTCCGCCCCCCAACCAACGAAAGGGAACGCCCGCCATGACCCCCGGTTCCGCCAGCGACGCGCGCCCCGCCGGCAACCGCCGCCTGCGGCGGATCCGGCTGTTCCGACTCATCGATTTCGTGAAGCGGGTGAGCAGCCGCATTGGCGCCGACAACCTGAACGTGGTTGCCGCCGGTGTCGCTTTCTACGGCCTGCTGGCCCTGTTCCCATTTCTGGCGGCGCTCATCTCGGTCTTCGGCCTGCTGGCCGATCCCGCCCGCCTGCGCGAGCAGATGCAGGCCCTACAAGGCGCCGTGCCGCCCCAGGCCTACGAGATCATCGACGCTCAGGTTCAGCAACTGATGCGGCAGGACGCGACGCTCAGCATCAGCCTCATTCTGTCGACCACCCTCGCCCTCTATTCCTCCACCCGCGGCGTCAAGGCGATCATGACCGCGCTCAACATCGTCTACAACGTGGGCGAGAGCCGCAGCTTCATCCGCCAGAACGTGGTTGCCTTGGGACTCACCGCCGGCAGCATCCTTGGCATGATCGCCGCCTTGCTGCTGGTGGTGGTTCTCCCCATCACCGCCGCCGCCCTGGGCGTGGAGGGCACCACGGCGGCCACTCTCGTCCTTGCCGGCCGGTGGCTGCTGATGCTGGCGGGGGTGCTGCTCGGCCTCGGCGCGATCTACCGCCTGGCCCCCAACCGGCCGGGCGTCCGCTTCCGCCCGTTCAGCCGGGGAACGGTGGTGGGTGCGGCGCTGTGGCTGGCGGCCAGCATGCTGTTCTCGTGGTACGTGACCAATTTCGCCTCCTACAACGAGACCTATGGATCGCTGGGGGCCGTCGTGGTGCTGCTGATGTGGTTCTTCGTCGGCGCCTACGCGGTGCTCATCGGAGCCGAGATCGACGCCGAACTGGAGGACGGCCGCCGCCGCCCCTGACCTTCCCGCCGCCAGCGCCCGCCGGGATTGATGATCCCCCTGGGCAAGTGCCCCCGGCTGTGGGAGACTTTGGAGGCGCAGCCGGTCGGGATGGGTGGCGGCGCGCGAAGAGGGGGAGACACAGGCGTGCGACCGTGGATCGTGCGGGCGGCCCTGGTGCTGGCGGCGCTCCTTGCCGTCGCCGCACCGTCGCGGGCAATGGCCGCCACCGAAACGCTCATCATCGGCACCGAGGGCGACTACGCCCCCTTCAGTTATACCGAGGCGGACGGCACCCTCGGCGGCTTCGACGTCGACATCGCCCATGCCCTATGCGCCGCCATGCAGATGACATGCGAGATCGTGGCGGTGCCATGGGGCGCCTTGATTCCCGCCCTCAACGACCGCCGCATCGACGCCATCATCGCCAGCATGTCGATCACCGAGGAACGCAAGCAACTGGTGGCCTTCACCAACCGCTACTACCGCACGCCGATGCAGTTCATCGCCCGCAAGGGCTCGCGCATCGACGTCTCGCCCGAGCACCTGCGCGGCAAGCGGGTGGCGGTGGAAGCCGACACGACCGCCCATAAATACCTGCTGAGTCACGGCGATATCGGCATGGATATGCGCATCTTCGCCACCCAGTCGGAAGCCAACCGGGCGCTCATGCGCGGCGAAGCGGACCTGCTGATTGCCGACAGCCTGGTGATGTGGGCGCTGACCAAGACCCCGGAAGGCTCGGCCTTCGAGTTCGTGGGTGCCCCCATCTATGCGGACGAAGGCATCGGCATCGCCGTGCGTCAGGGTGACGAGGCGCTTCTGCAAGCCTTCAACCGGGCCATCCTGCGGCTGCGCATCGACGGCACCTACGACCGGATCAACGCCAAGTATTTCCCGTTCAGCATTTACTGACGCACCTTTCCCACCCGCCGCTCCAGCGGCTCCGGCGCCTGCGAGGATAAACGGCCATTGCGCCTAAAACTGGCTCAGAAGATCCCCCTGCTGGTGGTCCTGGCGACGCTCGTCACCGGGCTGGTGGTCGCCTATGCCGACTACGACCGGGCCGCCCGCGAACTGGCCACCGCCGCCGAGGATCGGCTGGGGGCGCTGCTGGAAAGCCGCCGCCTCGCCTTGGAGGAATACCTGGAGGCATTGCGCCGCGATCTCCGCAGCCAGTCCACCAACCCGCTCATCGAGGAAGCCTATTCCAGCTTCCTGGTCGGCTGGGATGAAATGGGTGAGCGGGCGCCGGAACGCCTGCGTCACCTTTACGTCGAGGCCAACCCCTATAGCCCGCAGGACCGCGACCGCCTCGATCATCCCAACGATGCCTCCATCTTCAGTTTGGCGCACAACCGTTTCCACCCGCGTCTGCGTCAATTCGCCCGTGACTTCGGCTATGCCGACATGCTGCTGGTGGACGCCACCGGACGGGTCATCTACTCCGTCAGGAAGCGGCAGGACTTCGCGGCCTCCGTCATCGACCGCCCATTCGCCACCAGCGGTCTGCGGCGGGCGTGGGAAGCGGTGATCGCCACCCACGCCCGCACCCGCCAGCCGGACCTTCAGGTCTTCGTCGACTTCGCGCCCTATGGCGCCTTCCAGGACCGGACGGTGGCGTTCCTGGCGGCGCCGCTGCTCGACCCCGCCGGAGCCCTGACCGGAGTGGTGGTGCTGGAAATTCCCACCGACCGCATCAACCGGCTGGTGCAGGCGGCCACCGGCCTCGGCCGGTCGGGCGACGTGTTCATCGTCGGCGCCGACCACATGATGCGCTCCGACAGCCGGGTATCCGGCCGCAGCACCCTGATGGCACGGGCGGTGCGCACGGCGCCGGTGGAAGCGGCGCTCGCCGGTACCAGCGGCATCATGGAAAGCGAGGAATTGGGGCCCGACGCCACCCCTACCCGGCTGCTCGCCGCCTACACGCCGCTCGACTTCCTGGGCGCCCGCTGGGCGGTGGTGGCGACCGCCGATCTGGCGGAAATCCATGCCCCCGTCAGCCGCATGCGCGAACGTGCCATCCTCAGCGGCCTTGCTGTCACCTTCGTGGTCGCCGTGCTGGGGGTGCTGGTGGTGCGGCGACTGGTGGTGCGGCCGCTGACCGCCGCCACCGAGGCGCTGCGCCGCCTGTCGGCTGGCGATCCCGACATCATTCTGCCGCCGGTCCACAGCGGTGACGAGGTGGGCGACATCGTCCGCGCCCTGACGGTGTTCCGCGACAATCTGGTGGAACGCGACCGCCTCGCCGCCGCCCATGCCGGTGAGATCCGCAACCGCGAGGTCCGCCAGCGGCTGGCGGAAGCCATCGAGGCCATTTCCGATGGCTTCGCCCTCTATGACGCCGAGGAACGGCTGGTCATCGCCAACTCCAAGTTCCTGCGGACCTATGGGCCGGGGGCGGAAATGCTGGTGCCCGGAACGCCCTACCTGGACTTCCTCGCCCATGCCGCCGACTCCGGCATGTTCGACGACGCCATCATCGACCGTGCCGGCTTCATCGCCCGCCGTCTGGCCCAGTTCCGCACCCCCGGCGACCCGGTGGAGCGGCGGCTGACCGACGGCCGGTGGCTGCGCATCGCCGACTTCCACACCCAGGACGGCGGTACGGTGTGCATCCGCTCCGACATCACCGAGCACAAGCAGAGCGAGGAACGCTTCCGCGCCATCGTCGAGGGTGCCGCCGACGCCATCATCACCATGGACGGCCAGGGCCGCATCGTGGAATTCAACCGCGCCGCCGAACGTATCTTCGGCCGCCGCCGTGACGACGTGACCGGGCGGTTGACCATCGGGACACTCATCCCTCACGCCCTGCGCCCCGACGATGCCGAGACCATCCGCCGCTACCTGGAGACCGGCGAGCTATCCCACCGCGAGCAGCGCATGGAAGCCCTCGGCCTGCGCGCCGACGGCTCCACCTTCCCCATCGAGTTGACCGTCACCCAGATGCCCATGCGCGGCGCCCGCACCTGCGCCGCCTTCATCCGCGACATCACCGACCGCAAGCGGGTGGAGGAGGAACTGGCGGCCTATCGCGGGCATCTGGAGGAACTGGTGGAAAGCCGCACCGCCGCCCAGCGCCAGGCGGAGGAACGGCTGATCACCGCCATCAACACCTTCAAGGGCGGTTTCGCCCTCTATGACGCCGACGAACGGCTGGTGCTGTGCAACGATCAGGTCAAGGAGTTCATGCCCGACGTCGATACCCTGCTGCGTCCTGGCATTCCCATGGCGGAGATCACCCGCGCCATCGGCTTCGGCTTGGGCCAGAGCGAACAGTGGGTGGGGGAACGTCTCGACCTCTACCGCCGCGAGGAGACCTTCCTGGCCGAGCGCCAGCTTCCCGACGGGCGATGGATCGAAACCATGGTCGACCACACACCCGACGGCTCCACCTTGTTCGTCATCACCGACATCTCCGCCCACAAGCAGGCGGCGGAAGCGCTGCGGACGGCCCTGGAGCGGGAGCGCGAGCTGAATCAGTTGCAGCGCGAATTCGTATCGATGACCAGCCATGAATTCCGCACCCCGCTCGCCATCATCGACGCCTCCACCCAACGCCTGATGCGCCGGCGGGCGACTCTGGCGGAAGGTGACTTCATCAACCTCGGCACCGAAATCCGCGCTGCCGTCGCCCGCATGGTGGGGCTGATCGACGCCATCCTGTCGGCCTCGCGCCTGGATTCCGGCGAAATCCGCTTCGCGCCGCAGGAGTGCGACCTGAAGCGCATTCTGACCGAAGTCTGTCATCGCCAGCAGGCGCTGACCCGCAACCACACCATCGTCTGCGACATCGACGCCCTGCCCGACCGGTTGATCGCCGATGGCACGCTGCTCGATCAGGTGGCCACCAACCTGCTCGCCAATGCCGTCAAATATTCACCCAAGGGCGGCACCGTGCATGTCCGCGGCTGGCAGGAAGGGCAGCGCGCCCTGGTGGCGGTCAGCGACCAGGGCGTCGGCATCCCGGCGGAAGATCTGCCGCGCCTGTTCCAGCGCTTTTTCCGCGCCCGCACCTCCACCGGCATCGCCGGCACCGGCATCGGCCTGCACTTCGTGAAGCGGCTGGTGGAGATGCACGGCGGCAGCATCACCCTGCACAGT
>JAEWWF010000234.1 GCA_023396465.1 Pseudomonadota bacterium | reverse complement strand
CATGCCATCCTTCCCGGCGGAACCGCCTATCAGTCGGATGCCGGCATGTGCGGCGACTACGACAGCGTCATCGGCATGCGCAAGGAAGGCGCCATCCAACGCTTCGTCCGCAAGCTGCCGGGCGAGAAGCTGATTCCGGCGGAAGGCCCCGGCACCCTGTGCGGCCTGTTCGTCGAGAGTGACGACACCACCGGCCTCGCCCGGCGGGTGGAGCCGGTCCGCCTCGGCGGGCGCTTGTCGCAGGTGATGCCGACCCTCTGACGGGGCCCTACGGCTGCCCCACCGGCGCCCACAACACCTGTTCGATCTCCCGCGCCCCCGCCGCCAGCATCACCAGCCGGTCGAGACCGAGGGCGATGCCCGCCGAGTCGGGCAGGCCGAAGTCGAGCGCCGCCAGGAAATCCTCGTCCACCGGCCAGCGCTCGCCGTACAACCGTTCCTTCAGGGCCATGTCGTGTTCGTAGCGGCGGCGCTGTTCCACCGGATCGGTCAGTTCGGCGAAGGCATTGGCCAATTCCACGCCGTCCTTGTAGATCTCGAACCGCTCCGCCACCCGACCGTCAGCGGCATCGCGGCGGGCGAGTGCCGCCATGCAGGCGGGCCAGGAATGCAGGATGGTCGCCCGCCCGCCCATGCCGAGGTTGGGGTCGATGTGAGCGAACATCAGGCGGAAGAACACGTCCTCCCACCGTTCGCCGGGACGGGCGTCATGACCGAGACGCACCGCTTCCGCCTGGAGCGGACGCGGATCGGGGTCGGGCGAGTCGGGATCGTCGATGGTCGCCAGCAAATCGAAGCCGGCCCACCGCTCGAACGCCGCGTTCACCGACAGCCGCTCGGCCGGCGCGGCGGCGACGCCGGTCAGGGCCAGGATGGTGTCGCAATCGTCCATCAGGTCCACGAGCCCGGCGCCGGCCCGATACCATTCCAGCATGGTGAATTCGGGGCTGTGGGTGGGGGACCGCTCGCCATTGCGCCAGACCCGTGCCATCTGGAACAGGCGCGGCAGACCGCCAGCCAGCAGTTTCTTCATGGCGAATTCGGGGCTGGTGTGCAGGTAAAGCCGCGTCGAGGGGCCGCCGAACGGGTCGTCAAGCTCGGTGGCGAAGGCCCGCAGGTGGGTCTCCATGCCCGGCGCGGTTTGAAGGTAAGGCGTTTCCACCTCCAGGAAATCCTGCTCCAGGAAGAACCGCCGCAGGTCGGCGATGACGCGGGCGCGGACCCGCAGATGCGGCAACCGTTCGGCCAGGGCATCGGGATGCCACCAGGGGCGGACGGCGGGAGGGGAAGCGGGAACGCGCGTCATGGTCATCCGTTGTGCGGGAGGATGGCGGCACGGGGCCGTGGTTGCCACGGGGCCGGCAACCTGATAGAACCCGGCAACTCCGTCAATCGATCAATCTCACTTACTTGGTAGACTTCCGATGAAGATCCAGGCCAATACGATTCGTCCCGGTCATGTGCTCGAGCACCAGGGCAAGCAGTGGCAGGTGCTCAAGATCCAGCTGATCCAGCCGGGCAAGGGTGGCGCCTTCATTCAGGTGGAAATGCGCGACGTCGCCTCGGGCAACAAGACCAACGAGCGTTGGCGCACCGCCGACACGGTGGAAAAGCTGGAGGTCCGGCAGGTCGACTGCACCTACCTGTTCGCCGACGACAGCGGCTACAACTTCATGGACAAGGAAACTTACGAACAGTTCCCCATGTCCCGTGACGAAGTCCCCGATGAACAGGCCGCCTTCCTTCAGGACGGCATGGAAGTCGTGGTCGATACCATCGAAGGCAAGCCCGTCTCCGTCACCCTGCCGAGCACTGTGGTGCTGGAAGTGGTCGAGGCCGATGCCGTGGTGAAGGGGCAGACCGCCTCCAGTTCCTACAAGCCGGGCCTGCTGTCCAACGGCCTGAAGGTCATGATCCCGCCCTTCATCGAGGCCGGCACCCGTATCGTCGTCAACACCGCCGACTGCTCTTACGTCGAACGCGCCAAGGACTGAGGCACACCCACACCGATGGCTTTGCGCTCTCCCAACCTCAACGTCATGATCAACGCCGCCAAGAAGGCGGCGCGGGCCATGGTGCGTGACTTCGGTGAAGTCGAACAGTTGCAGGTCTCGCTCAAGGGGCCGAGCGACTTCGTCTCCGCCGCCGACCTGCGGGCCGAGAAAATCCTGCGGGCGGAACTGTCCAAGTCCCGTCCGGGCTGGGGCTTCCTCGGCGAGGAAGGCGGCGAGACGCCGGCCGCCGAAGGCGCCCTGGATCACCGCTGGATCGTCGACCCCATCGACGGCACCACCAACTTCATCCATGGCCTGCCCCACTTCGCCATCTCGATCGCGCTGGAGCGGGCTGGCGAGCTGTTGGCCGGGGTGGTCTACAACCCCATCACCGACGAGCTGTTCTTCGCCGAACGCGGCGGCGGGGCGTTCGTGAACGAGCGCCGCCTGCGCGTCGCCGGCCGCCAGCGTCTGGATCAGGCGGTGATCGGCACCGGCATCCCGCACCTGGGGCGCGGCGAGCACGGCCCCTATCTGCGCGAGCTGGCGCATGTGATGACCGCCACCGCCGGCATCCGCCGCCTGGGCTCGGCCTCCCTCGACCTCGCTTACGTGGCGGCCGGCCGCTACGACGGGTTCTGGGAACATGGTCTGAAGCCGTGGGACATCGCCGCCGGCATCCTGCTGGTGCGCGAAGCCGGCGGCTTCGTGGGCGACATCGACGGCAAGGGCGACCCGATGAAGTCGGGCAACATCATCGCCGCCAACGAAAAGCTGCTGGGACCGCTCGGCGATCTGATCCGCAAGGCAAACGCTTGATCCGGCGACAAGATCGGGCGTTGCTGCGGGTTGCCCCGGACCGGGGCGATAGGGTATACCGATGACCGGAGGCCCCGAAGGTTCCCGCCTTCGGGGCTTCTGTCCATCGTCTGCGCAAAGGCTGCCGTCCCTTTCATGAGCCGCCCGCACCGCCGCCATATCCTGGCCCTTGGCTTGGCCGTCGGCCTCGCCGCCACCGCGACTCCCGCCGCGGCCCAGGGGTATGCGCCGCTTGCCGGCAGCTCTCCTGCCGACACCTCCACCGATGGCTTGGCCTTCCCCTCCGGCCGCGCTCCACAGAGCCGCCTGCTGGTGCCAGGGGAGCCACCGCCACTGAAGCCGCCGCCCGTCGCCGCGCCACGCCCAACCGCGCCGAAAAAGCCGGCGCCGCCTGTCGCCCGCGCCGAGACACCGCCTCCCAAACCGCCGCAGGCTGTCACGCCGGCCTCCGCGCCGGCCGCGCCGACTCCGCTCCCCCTCGTCCCCGCGGCTCCCGAACCGGTGCAGGCACCGGCGCCGGTCGTCGAAACGGCAGCCCCGGTCGCCGTCGGCGTGACTGCCCCGCCGCCGCCACAATCGGAGCCGACCGTGGCTGCCGATACCCCGGTCCCGGCACCTCTTCCCGTCACCACGCCGGCCCCGGTGGCGACGGGGACGGAAGACACCGCTCCGGGCGCCGAGATACCGCAGCAGGCCGCGCTGCCGACGGCGGCGGAAGCGGTGATACCGGTCGCTTTCGCCCCGGGGCAAGCGGAGCCGGCGCAGGATATCGGCAGCCTGGTGGCCGGGCTGACGTCGCGGCTCGACACCAACGCCGCCGCCCGCGTGCGTCTCAATGCCTATGCCCCCGGCGCGCCGGAGGAGGAGAGCCAGAGCCGCCGCCTGTCCCTGGCGCGCGCCCTGGCCATCCGGGGCCGGCTGGTGGACGCCGGCATCGCCTCCACCCGCATCGAGGTGCGGGCGTTGGGCAACAAGGTTTCCGACGGGTCGGCAGACCGCGTCGACGTGATCGTGCTGGAGCGCTGAAGGGCGCTTCGGCCCACACTCCCCTGCGGGGCCGCCGGGCATGCCGGCGCCACCCGTCGAAGGAAGGTCAGAGCATCCATGATTCGACCCAGGCGCTATCTGGTCCGCATTGGTGTTTTCCTTGCCGTCGTGCTCGCCGTGGCGGCGCTGCTGGCGCCGCCACTGTTCGGCGCCTTCATGGCCAATCCAGCCCTGAACGGCCTGATCCTCGGCGTGCTGCTGGTGGGCATCGGCCTCAACATCCGTCAGGTGGCCATGCTGGGCCCGGAGGCGGATTGGATCGACGACTTCCGCCAGAACCGCACTGTGGTCGCTTCCGGCGACGGCCCTCGCCTGCTCGCCCCCATGGCGACCATGCTCGGGCAGGGCTCGCGCGATCGCCAGGGGCGGTTCTCCCTGTCGGCACCGGCCATGCGGTCGCTGCTCGACGGCATCGCCTCGCGCCTGGATGAAAGCCGCGAGATCAGCCGCTACTTCATCGGCCTGTCCATCTTCCTCGGCCTGCTCGGCACCTTTTGGGGCCTGATGCAGACCATCGGCTCGGTGGGCGATGTCATCGGCGGCCTGTCCATCGGCGGCGGCTCCGACATGCAATCGGTGTTCGACAATCTGAAGCAGGGGCTGGAACAGCCTTTGGAAGGCATGGGAACATCGTTCAGCTCGTCGCTGTTCGGTCTCGGCGGGTCGCTGGTGCTCGGCTTCCTCGACCTCCAGGCCGGACAGGCGCAGAACGCCTTCTTCAACGATCTGGAAGAGTGGCTGTCCGGCGTCACCAAGGTCGGCGGCGGCGGCGGCGCCATCGAGGCGGCCGATGCCTCGGTGCCGGTCTACATCCAGGCCCTGCTGGAGCAGACCGCCGAGTCGTTGCAGGAATTGCAGCGCATCGTCGCCCGCACCGAAGAGGCCCGCGTCGGCGCCAATTCACACCTGCGCGACCTGACCGACCGCCTGACCACCCTCACCGACCAGATGCGCACGGAACAGACGTTGCTTTTGCGCATGGCCGAAAGCCAGCAGGATTTGCGGCCGCTGCTGCAACGGCTGGCGGAGGCGGCGGCCACCGGTGGCTTCGGCATGGACGACGCCAGCCGCAGCCACCTGCGCAACGTCGACGTGGCGCTGCAACGGGTGGTGGATGAACTGGCCCGTGGCCGTGAGTACACCGTCAAGGAGGTGCGCAGCGAGATCAAGCTGCTGGCCCGCACCATCGCCGCCCTGGCCGAGGATCCGGACCACCGATCGTCGTGAGGACGGCCGCCGCCGCCCCCTGCCCTGTTCTTGCCTGCTGAGGACGCCGCCGCATGGCTCTTTCCTCCCGTCGCCGCAACCGCCGCAGCCAGGATCACTGGCCGGGCTTCGTCGACGCCCTGGCGCAGTTGCTGATCATCATCATCTTTGTGCTGATGGTGTTCGTCCTGGCGCAGTTTTTCCTTGGCCAGATGCTGTCCGGGCGCGAGGCGGCGCTGGAGCGCCTCAGCCGGCAGGTGGCGGAACTGACCGACCTGCTGGCCATCGAGCGCGACGCCAACGACGAGATGCGCCTCAGCGTTTCCCAATTGACGGCGCAATTGACCGCCGCCAACGCCCAGGTGGAGAACCTGGAAGCGACCCTGCGGCAGACGGCGCAGGAAACCGCCCGCCTCGACCAGCAGTTGACCGAGGCGCAGCGCGCCGGCGAGGCCGACCGCGACAAGGTGCGCGAGCAGCTGGACATCATCGCCACCCTGCAACAGGACATCAAAGCCCTGGAGGCTCTTAAGGCCGATCTCGACCGGCAAGTGCGGGAACTGGCCGGGCGGCTGGAGGACCGTGACCAGCAACTGGCCGGCGAACAGCAAATGTCCATGGAGGCCCGTGCCCACGCGGCCCTGCTGGAACAGCAGCTCGACGCCGTGCGGGAGGAGTTGGCCCGTCTCAATGCCGCCCTGGAAGCCTCGGAGGCGCAAAGCCGCGACCAGCAGGCGCAGATCGCCGACCTCGGCCGCCGCCTCAATCAGGCCCTGGCCAGCAAGGTGCAGGAGTTGCAACGCTACCGCTCGGAATTCTTCGGGCGTCTGCGGGAAATCCTCGGCGACCGCGCCGGAATCCGCATCGAAGGCGACCGCTTCGTGTTCCAATCGGAAATCCTGTTCGGTTCCGCCTCCGCCACCCTCGGACTGGCCGGCGAGGACGAGTTGGGCAAGCTGGCCGCCGCCCTCAAGGAACTGAGCGAGGAAATCCCCGACGACATCGATTGGATTCTGCGTGTCGACGGCCACACCGACCGCCGCCCCATCCGCACCGCCGAATTCCAGAACAACTGGGCGCTGTCGGCGGCGCGGGCGATCACCGTCGTGCAGTACCTCATTGACCAAGGGGTGCCGGCACATCGGCTGGCGGCGGCCGGCTTTGGGGAGCACCAGCCGCTGGTGGATGGAACCACGGAAGAAGCCTTCGCCCGCAATCGCCGCATTGAACTGAAGCTCGATCAGCGCTAAACAGACGGCCAACCAGCACATCGCGCGGTTTTCGCCGCCGTCGCCCTTGAACGGGTGGACGCGGTGAGCTATACAACGCGCTCTTTTTTGGACGAGGCGGACATGAAGAAAGACATCCACCCCGAGTACCACGAGATCACGGTCACCATGACCGATGGTACGGAATTCAAGACTCGCTCGACCATGAAGGGCGACACCCTGCGCCTGGACATCGACCCGAAGTCCCACCCGGCCTGGACCGGTGTGCATCGTCTGGTCGACAGCGGCGGTCAGCTGGCGAAGTTCAACAAGCGCTTCGCCAGCTTCGGCCTCAAGGTCTGAGGCGTCGCGCCGAGTCCCACGGCGTCCACCCGGACGCCCCCGCGGCCTGTTGCAAAAGCCCGTTCTCCCCTGCGGAGAACGGGCTTTTGCATCCCATGGGGGTAGCCATAGCCGTGTGATCACGATCATTGTACATTTGGTCACGGCGCCCCATAAATACACCACGAACTCGGATACCGAACCCACGCAGGGGTAGAACGTCCCCCTGCGGAGCGAGATGGACCAGGCAGGATGCCGGCGATCGTCAACTACGAGGTCTATGTTCTCGAAGGCAGGGAGTGGTCGCTTTACGCGCGCTTTCCTGGCGACGAGCGCAACAAGGCCATCGACGAGGCGGTCAATGTCGAAGGACAGACCGGCAAGCCGACCAAGGTGATGCGGGAAACCTGGTATCCCGACAGCAACACCAGCGAAGAGGCCGTCGCCTACGTCAGTCCCCGCGCCCGCAAGGCGCAGGCGGAGGCGCGTGCCGCCGCCGCCCGCACCTCGGCGCCGGGGGCGCTGGTCGGCAATGGCGCTTCCCCTGGCGGCTGGCCGGGCGGGCCGGAGACGCCGCCCAAAGTGTCCGCCCGCGGCTTCGTGCTGCGGCTGTCCATGGTGATGGTCAGTTCGCTGATCATCGCCGTGCTGGGCACCGGGCTTGCGTCCCTGTTCATCGGCCAGTTGGCCGGCATGGGCATCACCATCGGCACCAGCCTGTCGAGCCTGCTGTTCCTGGTGTTCGTGGCGCTGTTCCTGCTAAGCGCCATTCCGCTGGTGATGGCCTATGTGCCGCTCGATGGCTTCAACGACAAGGCCGACTCCGGGGACGATCCGGAGGATCAGGCCCGTGGCGCCGCCGCGGCGGAGAAGGAGCGCGAGGCCAAGCGCAAGGCCAAGGCCGATCAGGAGGCCGCCGCCGCCAAAGCCGAAGCCGACAGGCGCCAGCAGCAGGCGGCCGATACTCCCGGCCACCAGGATCCCGAACTGGAAGCCCGCCAGAAAGAACAGGCGGAAGCCGCCGCCCGCGCCGCCACGGAGACGCGCGAGGCGCTCAAGAAGTTGACCGAGGAAACCAAGGCGGCCCAAGCCGAGGAAAAGGAGCGCAAGGCGGCCGAGGACCAGAAGGCCGCCGCCGCCGCGGCGGATCGCGACGAGCCGGAACCGGACGCGGAAACGCTCAAGTACGAGCAGGACCGTGCCCGCATGATGAAGTTTCTCGGCGCGGCCGTGCGGGTGCTGCGCAGCACCCACCCGCAGCTCGATGCCTTCAACAAGTTCGGCGTCAATCTGTATCTGGCCGGCGCCGCCCGCGTGCTGTGCGACCGCAGCCGCCAGGAGCGGCGCCAGGAGCTGTTGCGCGAAACCATCGAGGTGATCGGCACCAAGCCGGCGCTGGCCCGCTCCTTCGTCGAAAAGCTGGAAGAATACATGCAGGAGCCACGCTACGTCGCCATGGCCCATGCCGGCCAGCGGGCGATGGAGCGATGGCTCAACAAGGCCAACACGGCCTTCGCCGATCTCGGCACCGTCATGCACGACTGGAACAGTCCCGCCACAAAGGCCGCGGCGCCGACCATGATCACCATCGTGTTCACCGACATGGTGGGCTCCACCGATCTCACCCACGCCCTCGGCGACGAAGGAGCGCAGGAAGCGGTGCGGGCTCACAACGCCATCGTGCGATCGGCGCTCGCCCGCTTCGACGGGCGGGAGGTGAAGCACACCGGCGACGGCATCATGGCGACCTTCCCGGTCACCGCGAATGCGGTGTCCGCGGCGGTGGAAATCCAGCGCGGCATCGCCCTGCACAACGCCAGCCGCCCGGACCTGCCCATCAAACTGCGGGTGGGTCTCAACTCCGGCGAGCCCATCGCCGAGGAAAACGACTACTTCGGCGCCACCGTTCAGTTGGCCGCCCGCCTCTGCGATCAGGCGGGAGAGGAGCAGATCGTCTGTTCCGGCATCGTCCGCGACCTGTGCGCCGGCAAACCCTTCGTGTTCCGCCCCCTCGGTCCGTTGCAGCTCAAGGGCGTGCGCGATGCCGTCGACGGCTGGGAAGTGGCCTGGAACGAGCCGCAGGCCGCCGCTGGCGCCGAGGGAGAGGGAGAGGGCGACACCCCGACCGCCGCTCCGCCCGTCTCATCCACCGGCCCGGAACCGCTGTTGCGTCCCATGCCAGCGGTTGCCGTGGCGGCGGCGGCGGCGACTCCCGCCCGCAAGCAGCCGTCCCCGGCCGGCTGAGCGCACCCGCCTCCACCCTCTTGACGGGTGGAGCCCCTTTTCCCACATCCGTCTTCTCCGCCGGTCGCCAGCGATCGGGACCAGCGGGACTGTCTGCTTCGCCTTCGTCGCGGCGCGGGCTTCGGACGCGCCGCCACATGTCGCTCTTCTGGAGGATATGGCCATGCGCACCCATGATCTGTCGCCCCTGCACCGCTTCACCGTCGGCTTCGACAATGTCGGCCGGCTGCTGGATGCCGCCGCCCGCCTGGACGACGCGGCGCTGTCCTACCC